>JBEVDE010000229.1:0-18480 GCA_040514175.1 Allosphingosinicella sp.
GGCCCGTCCGCTCAGCACGACCCGGCCGAGCGGACGGAAGATGTCGAGGCTCGTCTCCGCTTTCGCCTCGGCGCTGACCAGGACCGTCGAATGGCGCTGCTTGTTGGCCGATTCCAGCCGCGACGCGGTGTTCATCGCGTCGCCGAGCGCAGTGTACTGGATCCGGCCCTCGCCGCCGAAATTGCCGACCACCGCCTCGCCATGGTGGAGTCCGACCCGGGTGCAGCCGATGGCGGGCATGCCCTCGCCGGCGCTGCGCCGGAATTCCTCGCCGGCCTCGTACAAGGCGATCGCGGCGAGGGCGGCGCGGTCGGCATCGTCCGCCCGCGCGATCGGGGCGCCCCAGAAGGCGACGAGGGCGTCGCCGACGAACTTGTCGATCGGCCCGCCATGCCGCAGCACGACCTCGCTCAGCATCTCGAGGTAGCGGTTGAGGAGGCTCGACAATTGCTCGGGGCTGATCGCGTGGCTGAGCTTGGTGAAGCCTTCGAGGTCTGAGAAGAGGGCATAGATCGGCCTTTTCTCGCCGGTCAGGGTCAGCCGGTCCGGGTCCTTCAGTATCTCCGCGGCGACGTCGGCCGGGAGATATTTGCCGAGCGTCGACTGGGCGAAGCGGCGCTGCTCGGAGCCGACCGCGCGCGCCGCGGTCTCGACGGCGGTGAAGGCCAGCGCCCAGCCCAAGGCGGCGCCGAAAGCGGGCACGCCGTAGGTGTCGAGGCCCCAGGACTGAAGCAGGAAGGGGGAGGCGGCGATGATGACGAACTGGACCCCCAGCACCAAAGCGAGCCGCCACCCGCGCGTGTCGAGCAGGCTGCTCACGCCGCCGGCGATCATCACGGCCAGCGCATTGAGCCACAGGACGAACGGGGGCAAAGCTGGGCGCATCCGGCCGTCGAGCTGCTGGGCGAGCATGTGGGCGTGGACCTCCACCCCCTTCATCCAGCGGCCGGTGCTCCGGCTCATCGGGGTTTCGTAATCGTCCTCGTCCTTGATGTTGCCGCCGATCAGCACGTAGCGGCCCTCGATCTGGTCGCGGATCGCGTCGCCGAGGAGCGGCAGCGACTGGATCGCGAACTCGGTGAAGACGGGCCGGTCCGCCTCGGCCGGCAGCTGGAAGTCGATGCTTCCGGAATAACGCACGAACTCCGGGTGGAGGGGGGTCATGAGGTTGGCCAGCTCGGGCGGCAGATTGCCGTCCTGCACCGGCCAGCGGCGAATGACTCCGTCCTCGTAATCGGGCTCCATCTTGATGCTGGCCGGGCGGACGGTCGCGGTCCGGGCCCGGCCGATGAACTGCCGGAGGAATTGCTGCTGCTCATATTCGATCTGGTCTTCGTTCTCCGCTTTCGTCGCATAGGCGAGGAGCGTCGGGGTCTTCATCGCTCTGAAGGTGGCGAGCAGCTGCGCATCCTCCGCCTGCGGCTGGTCGAAAAGGATGTCGATGCCGATCGCCTTGGGGTTCATCCTTTCGAGCGACGCGAGCGCTTCGGCCAGCACCCTGCGGTCGAGCGGCGAGCGTTTCTGGAGCGCCTGCAGGGTCTGGTCGTCATAAGTGATGAGGACGATGCGGTCGTCCTGGGCGACGCGCGGAGCGGCCCGGACGAAACGTGTGTCGTAGAGCGCCCGCTCGGCGTCGCTGGCCAGCGGCAGGCTCCAGGAATAGCGGGCCGTGAGCAGGGCGAGGAGGAGGAAGACCGCCGTTCCGGCGAGCCGCGCCCAGCCGATCTGCCTGAGCGCCCGCCTCAGCCGCCTTTGAGCACCGTCCTCAGCCATGCTCCCCCCAAAGCCGCGCCGGCTCCGAGATAGAGGGAAACCGGCGGCGGGGATAGGGCGGGGAGGGCTCGAAACCCTCTCCCGTCTTTACGGGAGAGGAGGGCCTCGCAGCGAGGCGGTGGGAGGTGAGGGTCTTGCCGAGCTCGATGTACGGACCGTCACCCCCCAAGCCTTCGGCTCGGGCGCCTCCTCTCCCGCGGACAGCGGGGGAGGGGGGTATCAGCGACTTGTATTCGATCGGGCCATCGCTCCAATCCTCCTCCCCGGAAGTGCCGGAAAGTTCATAAGGTTCGGCTTCCCCTGGAGACGAAATCTTCTCTCCGGCGAAGCCGAAGAAGCGGTCGCGGCGGGCGTGATCCTCGGCCAGCGCCTCGGCATCCTGCTCGTCGATCTGGGCGTCGACCGCGGCCTGCTCCCGAGCCGACAGCCTGCGTTTGTAGCCGCCCTCGGCAGGATCGCCTTGCTCTTCGCCCCTGAATCCGGCGGGCGGCGGGAATTCCGTCCACCAGGTTCCGTCGTCGTCCTCCCAGACCTCGGAGCCGTCGAACTCGGACTGGACCGGCGACTCTTCGCCCGAGCTCCGCTCGCCGGGCGGAGGAAGGCCCTGCTCGAGGGCTTCCATATGGGCCTCCCAATTGGCGCAGACGGCCCGGGCTTCGGCGGGCGGCTCGAGAAGATGCTCCGTCTTGCCGAGCAGGTAGGTGAGCAGGCGGTTGTCGTAGACCCGTTCCTGGCCGACCAGCTCGCCATGATAATAATGGCCCTTGAGGGTGCCTTCGATGGCGCGCTCATAGGCGATCGAGCGAAGGCGCCGGGCGCCGAACATGTGGGCGGCCTCGCAGGCGCGGTCGAAGTCGCGGGCGTCGGCGCGGCGGCGCACCCGGTTGATCGACTGCTCGCTGACCCCGATCCGCGCCGCCGCCTCCCGGGCGATGCCGCAATCGGCCAGCGCCTCGACATAGGCGCGCTGCTTTGCGGGCGTCAGGCCGTCGGTTCGGTAGCGAAGGGGCACCGGCTCGAAGTCGAGCAGATCCTGCCCGTCGCGGGCGGAAGGATCGAGGGGCGAGGCGACGTCATCGGACGCCGTCTCGGGCGAAGGCGCGAAGCGCGAATCGGTTCTGTCCATCCCTATTATAGAACATAAAAAGAACGAATAGGATAACGGTTTTTTTCGGGACGAGAATCCCGGTGCGGTATCAACGGGTTAAGGCTCATCAGGGGCGGGAGTTTCGATTGTAGATGGAAATTCGGTGTCAGACACCGATTTTCGCGAGGGCGCGCCGTTGAGTCGAATCAGGGAGGGATGGGCGCACCGACGCCTAAAGCTCGTGCGTCTACCGCCTCCGGTGCTGAAGATTGGCGTTCGGAAAATGGTGTCAGACACCAATTTTTCACTGCCCATGCTCCTCCTAAAGCCGCCGGCTCCGGGATGGAGGGAAGGTGGGGGGAACTAGCCCTCTCCCGCGGAAAGCGGGAGAGGGATAAATCCCTTATGCCCCCGCCCTCTCGGCCTGCTCCCAGGCGCGCTCGGCGAGCGGCTCGAGGCTTGCCGCCATCTGCGCCGCGTGGCCCGAGGAGGCGGTGCCCCGGGCGAGTCGGCCCTTGATGCCGTGGACGATGGCGGCGAGGCGGAACATGTTGAAGGCCATGTAGAAGTCGATGTCGGCGATGCCGCCGCGCCCGGTGCGCCGGCAATAGGCCTCGACATAATCGGCTTCCGACGGGATGTTGAGCGCCTCCAGATCGAGCCCGGCGAGGCCGGTCGAGACTCCGGCGGGCATCCGCCAGACCATCAGATGATAGGTGAAGTCGGCGAGCGGGTGGCCGAGCGTCGACAGCTCCCAGTCGAGCACCGCCAGCACCCTGGGCTCGGTCGGGTGGAAGATCATGTTGTCGCAGCGGAAGTCGCCGTGGATGATCCGGGCGTCCTGGTCGTCGTTCGGGATGTTGCGGGGCAGCCACTCGACGAGCCGGTCCATCGCCGGCACCCGTCCGGCCTCGACGTCGCCCAGATATTGCTTCGACCAGCGGCCGATCTGCCGCTCGAAATAATTGCCGGGCTTGCCATAGTCGCCGAGATCGGCCGCCACGGGATCGATCAGGTGGAGCTGGGCGATGACCGCGTTCATCGCGTCGAAATAGGCCGGCCGCTCCTCCCTCGGCACCTCGGGGAAATCGGCTTCCCAGAAGATCCGGCCTTCGACCATCTCCATCACGTAGAAGGGCGTTCCGATCACCGCCTCGTCGAGGCACAGGCCGTAGGTCCGGGCGACCGGGAAGCCCTGGCCGCCCAGGGCCGAGATGACCCGATATTCGCGGTCGACGGCATGGGCTCCGGGCAGGAGCCTGCCGGGCGGCTTGCGGCGAAGGACGTAGGAGCGGCCCGGGGTGAGCAATTTGTAGGTCGGGTTGGACTGGCCGCCGCGGAACTGCTCGACCCTCAGCGGCCCCTCATAGCCTTCGACCTCGCGCTCGAGCCACGCCTCCAGCTTCGCCGGGTCGAACCGGTGGGCGTCGCGCACCTCGATGGTGCCGCTGTTCTGGGCGCTTCGCTCCATGGGTCCTCACATCCCTTCCTTGCGGCCTTCCTTGCGGGCGAATTGATCTTCCCGCCGCGATCCGGCACTAAACCCGCCGCCGGTCAGGCGCTCCGGCCGTGGGACAGTCTGTAGCAATGGCCTCTAACGCCTCAAAGGAGCAACTCTTTGCCCAGGTGAGCGCCTCCTGCATGGGGCTGATCTCGAGGATCGCGCTTTCCTACGAAGCCAGCCCCGCGCTTCGCCACGAGCTCGTCCAGGACATATTGCTCGCCATCTGGGTGGCGCTCGCCAACTTCCGGGGCGAGGCTTCGGTGAAGACTTTCGCCGCCTCGATCGCCCAGAAACGGTGCATTTCCCACGTCTCGAAACGGGCGCGGGAACCCCGGCAGGTCGAGCTGTCGACCGATCTTCCTTCCGCGGCGGAGCTGCCCGACGAGCTCGCGTTCCGCAACGATCAGAAAAGGCAGCTGGTCGAATCGATCCACGAGCTGCCGATCCCGCAACGCGAGGCGATCGTGCTCTGCCTGGAAGGATTCAGCTACGACGAGATGGCGACGATCCTCGGAATCTCGCCCAATGCGGTGATGCTTCGCTGCCAGCGGGCAAAAACCACTCTCAAGACGATCATGGGGAGGCGGTCATGAGAGAACCGGGCTTCGAAGAGCTGGTCGACCTGTGGCAGGACCCGGAGGAGGGCGACCGCGAAGTGTTCGAGGCTCTGGCCCGCCGGGCGCGGCGCCGGGGCCGGCTGCTCGCTTTGGCCGATCTCGGCCTTGTCCTGCTCCTCGTCGTCGGCGTCCTGTTGAGCGTCTTCACGACCCCCAATCCGATGACCATGGTCATGGCCGTCGTCCTGCTCGCGGCGACCTTATGGCTGAGCTGGACCCGGCGCCGGCATCGCCAGATGACAGCGACGCTCAACACCAGCGATCCGGCTGCCTTCCTCGAGAGCAGCGTCGCCATCGCCAGGGCCAATTTCCGGCGGGTCAGGCTCAGCCTCCTGTTGATCGGGCCGCTCATCGCCATGGCCATCGTCTTCAAGGGCAGCCAGCGCAGCGACGGCATCGAGAATTTGCCGCAGGGAATAGCGGAATGGGCGAGCAGGCCGGTCGCGCAGATCGCCCTGGCCGTCGTCTTCCTGATCGTCCTGAACCTGTTCCGGTCCCGGCGGCGGCTCCGCGCGGAGCTGGACCGGCTCGAAAGCCTGCGCCTGGATTATGAGGAAGAAAAGCGGCGCGACGATGGGATCGAATAAGATTATCCCGCTCTAATACACTGCTATTCCACCGAAATATCCCCAGGAAACTTGCCCGGCGGCGAAAGAAATGCGCGCGCCTTCGCGACTGAACTTCACGGAGGGGCGGTCATCCGGCTGCGTTGAAAATGCAAGGTGGCGTTCGGCCGCCTTCCCTCCGTCACGTCAACCCGATCGAAGGGAAACGACAATGAGGAAAATCGATATCGACACTCTGCCCGACCTCACGACCAGCGTCGGCATTCACGGCTCATGCAAACAGAAGGAGGTCGGCGGGGCAGGCTGCCAGGCGCTCATCATCCTCGTTTTCACCTGAGACCGGGGGAGGGGCGTTCCACCGCCCCTCCCGCGACGAATTCGGCAGGAGGATATGATCATGATCGCGGGGAACGAGCTCGCCCGATGGTTGCGTGATCGCAAGGCGCAACGCGAGACGGGCGAGACGATGGAAGAGGTGGCGGGACGGCTTCGGCGCCTGCCTTGCCTGGAGCGCCTGGGCGACGGGCTCGAATTTGCCCAGTCCCAGGGGATGGAGGCCGTGATGGCTCTGGCCGAGACCTTCGTCGCTGCTCCGGGGGCGATCGCGGAGGTGCTCGAAGTGCTTGTCGCGGCCGCCCGGGACGATCCCTATTTCAGGCCCCATTTCGACGTCGAATCGAGCGAGGTGCACAGCGGACTGCTGCTGTTCGACCGCCCGGCGCTCAGCCTCACGCTCGCCGTCATGAGGGCCGACGCCATCGCGGCCAAGCGGGCCGAGCGGAAAGGCGGCGCCTCGCTCACCTTCCCCGGCCGCCGGAAGGCCTTTCACTTCCTCAGGAGCGGCGGCGCGATCCTGTCGCTGTGGGAAGCGCCCGGAATCGGGCCGGGCTTCACCGCCGATACGAGCGGCCGCTGCCGGTTCGTCGAGCGGTGGCGGATCGAGGACGGCGAGAAGCTCGACCTCGACGGCCGGCGCTTCACCTTCATCGTCGAGGAAGCGGAGCGGGACATCGTCTTCGTCGGCGCCGAGACCTCCCTCGGGGCGGGGCCGCTGTCGGTGGAATATGATTCGGCGACCTTGCGCTTCGCCGGCGCGAGCAGCACCGACGAAGCCAGCTCGCGAATCCAGATGATGCTTGCGCTGCTTCGGATGATGGATCGCCGGGACGCGACCCCGCTGTTCGCGGAAATGCTCCGGAGCGAGCTTTTCTACGCGCGCTGGCAGACGATGCGCGAATTCCTGGCTTTGGACCCCGGCGCGGCCCTCCCCCACCTGCGCCGGATGGCTTCGGGCGATCCCCACAGCGAAGTGCGCCGGGTCGCCGCGCAAACCCTCGCCCAGCTCGTCGCCGAAGAAAGCGCAGACAGAGAGGAACCCGTCCCATGCCCCTGCTGATGGACGTCCGGACCGACGAACGGTTCGAGCTCGGCGACCTGGTGGAGGCGCTGGAAAGCGGCGCTTCCGATCTCTCCGACGACGAATGCCTGGCCGGCTACGCCCCGGATTTGCGCAAGCTCGCCAACAATCGCGCGTTCCTGGGCGATCTGGTCATCGCCGAGCTCAAGCAGCGCTGCGCCGGGCAGATCGAGGGCAACCGCTACAGCGCGCAGGTCATCCTGCTCCACCGTGGAAGCCGCAAGTTCCTGATCCGCGCCAATTTCTGGCCCGCCGCGGCGGACAGCGTCGTCGTCAACAGCGGCGCCGGCGCCTTTTTCTACGGCCAGCCGCACGACCATAATTTCAGCTTCCTGACCGTGGGCTACGCCGGTCCCGGCTATTGGAGCGACTATTACGAATATGATTACGAGCGCGCCGCCGGCTTCATCGGCGAGAAAGTGGGTCTTCGCTTCGTCGAGCGCTCCCGCCTCGGCGAGGGCACGATCCTGCTCTACCGGCGCCACCTCGACATCCACAGCCAGCTCCCGGCGGACTCGCTCTCGGTGTCGATCAACGTCATGGCGATGTCGCCGGCCACCGAATTCCTGGATCAATATGGCTTCGACCTCGATGGCTCGCGGATCAGCGCCGTCGTCAACCGCTCGACCCTCGAGCCCCTGATCGCCCTCGCCGGCCATCTCGGGGGGGAGAATGGCCGCGACCTGATCGACCATATCGCCGAGCGCCATCCGAGCGAGCGCATCCGCTTCGCGGCGTGGCGAGCCAAAGCGAATTGCGAGGCCGGCCCCGACGAGCGCGCCGCCGTCTATGACGCGGCCGCCGCCGCGGGCGGGTCGGCGGGCTTCGTGCGCGGCATGGCGGAGCGCGAGGCGGCCCGGATCCGCAACGCCCGCGCCTTCTACAAAGGCGGCGCTATTCGGCCGGCCGGGCCTTGAGCCTCAGCCGATAGGCGTGGAGCAGGGGCTCGGTATAGCCCGAAGGCTGCGCCTCCCCTTCGAAGATGAGCGCCCGGGCGGCCTGGAAGGCGGTGCTGGCGCCCGTGTCCGGAGCCATCGGCCGGTAATGGGGATCGCCTTCGTTCTGCCGGTCGACCACGGCCGCCATCCGCTCCAGCGCCGCCTCCACCTGGTCTCGGCCGAGAAGGCCGTGACGAAGCCAGTTGGCGACGTGCTGGCTCGAGATCCGGCAGGTCGCCCGGTCCTCCATGAGGCCGACATCATGGACGTCGGGCACCTTCGAGCAGCCGACGCCCTGGTCGATCCAGCGCACGACATAGCCCAATATGCCCTGGACGTTATTGTCCAGTTCCTCCGCGATCGCCTCGGGGGAGGGGGCCGACGCCGCCACCGGGACCCGGAGCAGCCCGTGCAGGGGCGCGGGCGTCCGGCCGGGCAGCGCGCGCTGGCGCTCGGCCCCGTCGACCCGGTGGTAATGGATTGCGTGGAGGGTGGCCGCGGTCGGGGGGGGGACCCAGGCGGTGCCGGCCCCGGCGAGGGGATGGGCGATCTTCTGCTCGAGCATCCCGGCCATCAGGTCCGGCATCGCCCACATGCCCTTGCCGATCTGGGCGCGGCCGGCGAAGCCGCAGGCGAGGCCGGTGTCGACATTATTGTCCTCATAGGCCTTGAGCCATTCGCTGTTCTTCATCTCCGCCTTGCGGATCACCGGCCCAAGCTTCATCGCCGTGTGGATCTCGTCGCCGGTGCGGTCGAGAAAACCGGTGTTGATGAAGACGATACGGTCCTTCACCGCCTGTATGACGGCGGCGAGGTTGACGCTGGTGCGCCTTTCCTCGTCCATCACCCCGATCTTGATCGTGTGGCGCGGCAGGCCGAGCAGGTCCTCGGTGCGGTCGAACAGGCGGCCGGCGAAGGCGGCCTCTTCGGGGCCGTGCATCTTCGGCTTGACGATATAGACCGAGCCGGCGGGGCTGTTGGAGCGGGCGCCGCCCAAATCGTGGAGCGCGGCGAGCGCGGTGAACACCGCGTCGGCCAGACCCTCCTGCACGTCCTCGCCGTCGACCCGCATCATCGGATTGGTCATCAGATGGCCGACGTTGCGGACGAACATCAGGGCGCGGCCCTTGAGGACGAGCCTGGTCTTGTCCGGCGCCTCGTAGACCCGATCGGTCGCGAGACGCCGCTCGACGCTTTTCCCACCCTTGTCGAAGCCGGCGCTCAGCGTCCCCTTCATCAGGCCGAGCCAGTTGCGGTAGACTCCGACCTTCTCCTCGGCGTCGACGGCGGCGACCGAATCCTCGCAGTCCATGATCGCGGTGACGGCGCTTTCGAGCAGAAGGTCGGCGACACCCGCTTTGTCGGTGCGGCCGATAGCATTGTCTGCATCGACGACGATCTCGACGTGGAGATTGTGGTGGCGAAGCAGCGGCGACGAATTCCGCCATCCGGCGAGGAGCGACGGGTCGCGAAGCGTTCCGCAATCGGTGACCAGCCGGCCGTCCTCGATGCCGTAGCGGGTGACGTCGGCATGGCTGCCCCCGGTCAGCGGCGCGACCTCGTCGAGGAAGGCCCGGCCCCAGGCGACCACCCGGGCGCCGCGCTCCTCGTCATAGCCGCCTGCCCGCGGCCGGTCGCCCAGCACGTCCGTGCCGTAGAGCGCGTCGTAGAGGCTCCCCCAGCGCGCGTTGGCGGCGTTGAGGGCGTAGCGGGCGTTGTTGACCGGCACGACCAGCTGCGGGCCCGCGATCGCGGCGATCTCCGGGTCGACCTGCTCCGTGCCGATCGCGAAGGGCGCCGGCGGATCGACCAGATAGCCGATCTCGCGCAGGAACTCTTCCTCCTCGGCGGGCTCCGGGGGGCGGCCGCCCAAAGCGGCGTTGCGGGCGTCGATCTGCGCCTGGAGATCCTCGCGCCGGCGCAGGAGGCGCTTGTTCTCGGGCGTGAGGTCGCGCAGCAGCGACGAGAAGCCGAACCAGAAGGCGGCGGGTTCGATGCCGGTGCCGGGGAGCGCTTCCCGCTCGACGAAAGCCTTCAGCCGGCGGTCCACCTCGATCCCTGAGATCAGCTCATATCCGGCCAAGGCGCGCTCCCATTTCCTCGTGGCAGGGTCCGCCTAGCGTCTGTAAGGGCGTTTATCCATGCGCTTCCTGATCCTGCTCGCCCTGTCGCTGCTGCTTCCGGCGGCGGCGTTCGGCCAGGAAATCGTCCTCTTGCTCCGCCCCGCCCGCGTCTTCGACGGCGTCGACCCTCGCCCGCATGAAGGCTGGTCGGTCCTCGTTCGCGGCGACCGGATCGAGGCCGCCGGTCCCGCCGTGGCGGTGCCGGCGGGGGCGAGAGTGATCGACCTCCCCGGAATGACCTTGATGCCCGGGCTGATCGAGGGGCATTCGCACCTCTTCCTCCACCCCTATGACGAGACGAGCTGGGACGACCAGGTGCTCAAGGAGCCGCTCGCGCTTCGCACCGCCCGGGCCGTCAACCATGCCCGCGACACCTTGATGGCCGGCTTCACGACGGTCCGCGACCTCGGCACCGAGGGCGCGGGCTATGCGGATGTGGGGCTCAAGCAGGCGATCGAGCAGGGGATCGTGCCCGGTCCGAGGATGCTGGTCGCGACCCGGGCGATCGTCGCCACCGGCGCCTATGGCCCCAAGAATGCCGAGCCGGATTTCGCCGCTCGCGGCGCCGAGGAGGCGGACGGGCCCGGACTGATCGTCGCGGTTCGCCGCCAGGTCGGCGCGGGCGCCGACTGGGTGAAGATCTATGGCGACTATCGCTGGCGGCCGGGCGAGCCGAGCCGTCCGACCTTCACTCAGGAGGAGATGCGGCTGGCGGCGGAGGCGGCGCATTCGGCCGGGCGCAGGCTGTCCGTCCATGCCGGAACCGTGGAGGGAATGCGGCGAGCGATCCTCGCCGGGGCCGATACGATCGAGCATGGCGATAACGGGACGCCCGAAATCTTCCGCCTGATGAAGGCGAGAGGGGTGGCGCTCTGCCCGACGCTGGCGGCGACGGAGGCGATCTCCCGTTATCGCGGCTGGACCGGAGCGGCGCCCGAGCCGCCGGCCGTGGCCGAAAAGCGAAGGGCGTTCGCCGACGCCCTGGCGGCGGGCGTGACGATCTGCATGGGAGGGGACGTGGGGGTCTACGCCCATGGCGACAACCGCCGGGAAATGATTCTGATGGCGGCCTGGGGCATGACCCCGGCCGCCGTCCTTGCCGCCGCGACCTCGGTCAACGCCCGCCTCTTCGGGATCGACGACCGGCTGGGAGCGGTGAAGCCCGGCCTGATCGCCGACCTCGTCGCGGTCGAGGGCGATCCAACGCGGGACATCGCCGCCCTCGGCCGGGTCCGGCTGGTCGTGAAGGGCGGGCGGATCGTCCGCGGACCCTGATCGGTAACCGAATTGCGTTTATCGCCTGTGGCAACAAATCCCCGCAACGGCGGGAAAAGCAGGGAAGAAGAGGTAAATCTACGGAAATGGGCGATTCGGGCGGCTCGAAACTCACGAATCAGCTTGCAAGGCCAAGGTGCATCTCCGAAAACGGCCAAAGCCAGCGAGTGTGCGGCTGCCGGAGAGGGGAGCGTGCAGGTATAACCTGTTTCAGGGCAGTCCCGTCGCGGACAAAAATAAGTTTCAAATCCATACAGGGAGGAAGTTTGATGACCAGAATGACCAGGATCCAGCTCTTGGCGGCGACCGCCATGTCGGCGGCCGTCTTCTACGCGGCTCCGGCTTCCGCCGATCCGACGGCGCCCTGTAATGACGGCGCAGGCACGTTCACCACGGAATGCGGCACCAACTCGACGACCGGCGCGGCCAATGCCGCGACCGCGGTCGGCCAGCTCGCCACGGCTACGGGCGAGGAGAGCACGGCGATCGGCGCCGACTCACTGGCCTCCGGCGACCGTTCGACCGCGGTCGGCGTGGTTTCGACCGCGCTCGGCGACGATTCGACCGCCCTCGGCGACCGCTCGTCCGCGGCCGACGTCAACGCCACCGCCGTCGGCGCCGGCGCTAACGCCAGCGGCCGCAGCTCGACCGCGATCGGCAGCGGCGGGGTCGCCAGCCGGCCCGTGGTCGCGGCGGGCGGCTTCAGCACCGCCATCGGCACGGGCAGCCCGACCGCCGCCGGAGCGACCGGCTCGGTCGCGATCGGCGATTTCAACACCGTCGGCGGCACCGGCTCCTTCGCCGTCGCCATCGGCGCCTTCAACACGGTCAACGCCACCAGCGGCATCGCCCTCGGCAACAGCGCGACCGTGACCCTGGGCTCGACCGACGGCATCGCCATCGGCACCGCCGCCATCGCCAGCGACTCTGGCGCCGTCGCCCTCGGCCGTCTCGCCGAAGCGACCCAGGACTTCAACGTCGCGCTCGGCGCGCTGTCGTCCGCGACCGGCGTCGAATCGGTCTCGGTGGGTGGCGATTCGCAGGCGATCGGCGCCCAGTCGACCGCGGTCGGCACGGTCGCCAGCGCCAACGGGGCGCTCTCGAGCGCCTTCGGCAACCGCTCCAGCGCCACCGGCGCCGCGAGCACCGCGGTCGGCGCGCTCTCGCGCGGCCTCGGCGCGGAATCGGTCGCGGTCGGCGCGGACTCGCTCGCCCAGGCGGCCAACACCACCGCCGTGGGCACCGTCGCGACGGCGCTCGGAGTCCGCTCCACCGCGCTGGGCAACCGCGCCTCGGCCAGCGACGAGGAAGCGGTGGCCGTCGGCGCGCTCTCCGAAGCGACCGGCTTCCACTCGACCGCCGTCGGCGGCCAGGCGATCGCCTCGGGAATCGGGGCGCAGACGTTCGGCTGGCAGGCGACCGCGTCCGGAACCCGGGCCACCGCCATCGGCCGTCAGGCGCAGGCGACCGCCACCGAGACCACCGCTCTCGGCGACAATGCGCGGGCGACCGCCGCCAACGCCACGGCCCTCGGCCGCGGCGCGGTGGCCAGCGCCGCCAATGCGACCGCCGTCGGCAATGGCGCCACCGCCGCCTTCGCCAACTCGACGGCGATCGGCAACGGCGCCAGCACCACCGCGGCCAACCAGGTCACCCTGGGCGGCGCCGGAACCTCGGTGCGCTTCGGCGGCTACACCACCGCCGGCGTGCTCGTGAACGACGCCAACGGCGTGATCACGAGCAACACCACGCTGCTTCCGGCGGTCGCCGCGAACACGGCGGCGATCACGGCCCTGCAGGGCAATGTCACAACCCTGCAAGCCAATGTCACCACGCTGTTCGATCTCTCCGAGGTCAACCGGCGCGGCATCCGCAAGGCCAATGAAGGCGTCGCCATGGCGCTGGCCATGGATACGCCGCAGCTTCCGGCGGGCACCAACATGGGCATCGCCGGCGGTCTCGGCTTCTACCAGAACCGGCTCGCGGGCACGGCGTCCTTCGCCGCGCGCGTCGGCGCCAACGCGTCCTTCTCCGCCGGCGTCGGCCTCGGCTTCGACAGCGGCGAGGTCGGCGCCCGCGCCGGCTTCTCGGCCGCGTGGTAAGCAGGCCGCACCAGGGCCAGAAGAGCGGGCCGGGGCTTTACGCCCCGGCCCGTTTGCTGTTGGCCGCCTTTCTCCTGGCCGTCTCGACGGGGCCGGCGCCGGCCCAGGCGCAGAGGCCGGCGGCGGTGAGCGCGATCCCCGACCAGGCCGGACTGGCGCGGCTGGTGTGGAGCACCCTGGCGGCCGTCGATCACGCCAACAAGACCGGCAATTACAACGTGCTCCGCAGCCTCGGCTCCCCGGACTTCCAGGCGACCAACGGCGCACCGGCGCTTTCCCGGATTTTCGCGGGCCTTCGCGAGCAGGGGGTCAACCTCAGCGACACCCTCTCGGTCGAGCCTTCCTACGAATTCCCGCCGGCGCTGGAAGGCGGCATGCTCCGGCTGCGCGGCGCCTTCAGGATGCGCCCCCAGGCGGTGCAGTTCGACCTGCTCTACCAGTGGAACCAGGGCTGGATGCTGAACGGCATCGCCGTCCGGACCGTGCCTTTCTCGAGCCTTCCGCCGGCCCGCTAGGTCAGCGTTGCCCTCCTCTCCCGCAAAAAAGCGGGAGAGGGGTGAAGAGCGATCCTAGCCTTCGAGGATCAGCTGCCGCGCATGCGCCTCCAGCGCTTCGCCCTCGACGTCGAAATTGTCATAGCCCCAGCGGCGCCGGGCCCTGAACACGGGCACCGTCCGCGCCAGCTCGGCGCAGGCCAGCAAATGCCGCCGGGTCAGGCCCATCGGCCGGACATAGGCGCCGCGATAGGTGTTGGCGATCATCGCCTCGACCGCGGCCGATCCTTCGAGCCTCGTCACCGACGGCTCGTCCTCGGCCTTCTCGAGCAGGTAGAGATGGCTGAGCGGCACCGCCGGAAGCGCCCGCTCGAGGTCGGTTGGGACGGTATATTTGTCCATGTCGTCGAACGAGCGCTCATAGGCCGAGGCATCCCGTCCCCCCGCTTCCAGCGCCTCGCGCCACAGCCGAAGGCGGGGAATGCCCGGATGGGCGAGCGGGGCTGAGCCGGGGCCGGGGGTGACGACGCAGACGTCGTCGGCCAGAACGTCGAAGCCGCGGTCGTGGAACCAGGCCGCCAGGGTCGACTTGCCCGCCCCGGGATGGCCCATGAAGCCGATGGCCCGGCCCGCCACCACCACGGCGTTGGCGTGAAGCGGCAGCAGGCTGCGCTGGTGGAGGATGGCCGCGAAGGCCGAGCCGAGGAGATAGAGGCGAAGGTTGCGGGGCGAGACTCTGGGGGCCGGCTCGACCAGCATCTCGCGGCCGCCGCGGGTGAGGAAGCGGCCGATCGCCGGGATGACGAGCAAAGCGTCGTCGCCCTCGATGTGGAGGCCGGCCGGCGCGTCGGGCGCGTTGGCGATCGTCCGCAGGCTGACCCGCACGTCCGGCGCCCCGGCGCCGGAATCGGCGACGAGCTCCGGAAGCTCGACCTCCGATTCCACGATCAGCCCGAACAGCCGGTAGCGATGGACGAGATCAGCCAAGGCCGCCGCTCCTCACCGAATCGATGAAGCTCGCCGCCGCGAGCGTGCGCAGGAGATGCATCCGGTAGAGATAGATGATCGGGCGCTCCGCCCAGCCCGAGTCCGGCCAGGATCGCGCCGCCGCCTCGACCGCCGCCAGGTCGATCACCGAGCCGGCCAGCCCCGAGGCCGCCGAATCGCGGGCGAAGGCGAGGACTTCGTCGCCCCTGATCTGCTCGTACCAGTCGGGCATCTGCTGACCGCGCAGGCGCTGGTCGAGCAAGCGGGCGGGTGCCCGGCCGGACAGCGCCTCCCGCAAGGCCGGGCGGCGCACGCCGCCGTCGAGGAGAGCCTCTGGCGGAAGCGAGAAGCAGAATTGGACGAGCCGCCGGTCGTTGGTCGGATCGCGCTCCTCGACGCCCCATTCCGCCAGGCTGCGCTTGCGATAATTGCCGGGGTCGATCGCGCGCAGATATTTCCAGCGGCGGGCGGCGGCGTCGCGGGGCGGCCGGACGCCGAGGTCCGCGGTTTCGAGCCGCCGGCGCATCGCGCCCCGCCAGGCGGGCGCGACGAAGGGCGGAAGCTCGGGCCGCCGTCCGCGCAACCGTGCATAGAGGCTCTCTGGGAGCCGCGATCCGAAGGAGGCATTGAGCATCTGAAGCCAGCTGAAATCCCGGCGGCGCCTCAAGGCGCGCGCCTCGCGCCACCACCGCCCCCAGGCGCCGCTATGGACGAGGTCGCCCAGCGTATCCACCCCCAGGCCGGCGCTGATCGTGAAATTGCCCGCCTCGCCGGTCAGCATCACCGCGACTCCGGCCTCCCCCGCTTCCCGGTTGAGGCCCTGCCACCAGACGTTGTTGCAGACATGGCCGACCGGCTGGCCGGCGAGGGCGTGGCTGGTTCCGAGCAGGCTCAGGGCCGAGGCGCCGTCGGGCCGGACGATATGATGGTCGATATTGGGGTGGAGCGCCGCCGTCGCCGCCGCGATCGCGCTCTCGTCGCCGATCCGCCCGGCGACCACGGGTCCGGCGAATCCCTCGCGCGGCGCCGAGGTGAAGGCGAGCAGGCGCTCGCCTTTGGCGGCCAGGGCCAGCGCCGCCGAGGCCGTCACCGCGCTGCTGTCGAAGCCCGAGCTGAGCTGCGATCCGACGAGGCCGTGCGCGCGGCGGAGCCGGCGGGCGACGGCGGCGTCGAGCTGCTCGCGAAGCGCCTCGCCATATTGCTCGCTTCGGGCGAAGTGGAGCGGCCGGCGGCTCGGCTCCCAATAGCGCTGTACGTCGATTCCCGACCGGGTGACGAGGGCGCAATGGCCGGGCTCGAGCAGGCTCACCCCGGCGAAGAAGCTTCGGTCCCCGCCGGACGGCAGATCGGCGACGAAGCCGGCCATCCGTTCTTCGTCGACGTCGAATCCGGCCCCGGGCAAGCGGGCGAGGGGAAGCGGCATGGTCGCGAAGGCGAAAAGGCCGTCGCTCCGGCGGTAATGAAGCGGCCGCTCGCCGGCGGTGTCGCGGGCCAGCCACAGGCTTCGCTCGCTCCTGTCCCACACGGCCAGGGCGAAATCGCCGATCATCCGCTCCGCCACGCCCCGGCCCCAGGCGAGCCAGGCGCGCAGGAGAAGCGCCGAATCGCTGAGGCCCGCCGCGGCGCCGAGGGAGAGAGCGGCGATCAGCTCGTCGCGATTGTCGATCCGAAGGTCGGCGACGAGAAGGAAGCGGCCGTCGTCGCTGGCCGCCGGCTGGCGGTCATTCGCATCCTCGGGAAGCAGCCGGTAGAGGCATCGTCCGGCCGCATAATCGCCCTGAGAGAGAGCATCGCGGCGATGCGGCCCTTAAGCGGCCTGGCCGTCGAGCAATTGGTCGCAACGCGCCGCGGCGGGCGCCTCGCCGCCGAAACTCCAGACACCTGCGATGGCGGACAAGGCTCAGACCCGCGAAGGGGAGACGCACGAAAAAGACGTCCGCCGTGAGGCGGACGTCTTCTTGTTACCGTTTACGGAAACGGCGCGCTTACGAGCGCGCGTTGCCGACGGGGCCGCCGTCGTTGATCCCGGTGCCGTTGGCTTCCGCGGACCCGGCGTCCAGCTTCTTCAATTCAGGACGGACCCACCGGGCGGGCTTCTGCACATGCTTGGACAAAGGACTAGCTCCCTGCTTTTCGTTGTTTCGTCGGCTCGTTTACAGGGAAGGACATGCGATTCCAACCCTCTAATTTGAGTATGGAAATTCCGGATAACGCTGTGCTTTTAGCGCCACGCGGGTGGAGGCCCGAGCCGGAATCGAACCGGCGTGCAAGGATTTGCAGTCCTCTGCGTAACCACTCCGCCATCGGGCCGCTCGGTGCACTTGTCCCGCGGCGGCGGGCCGAGTCAACCACCTTTTGAGCTGTCCGCGCGCGGACGCCGGTGTCCGCAATCGGACGCGGCGGCGCGCCGAAGCGCGGCGGGCGGCCTCGCTCATGCCGCTGGCACGGCTCTTGCTGCTTTGCGGTCATGCCCGGACTATCCGCTTGGCCTGTCGAGGCCTTACCGATAAAAGCCGCTGTGACGAGAAGGTGTATTGCACCAGTAAGACAGTTGTGCGAAGAGACGGCCTGAACATGACCGAGCATAATTTCGACCATATGCGGCGGGCGATGATCGCCAGCCAGCTTCGCACGACGGGCACCAACGACCCGCGCGTGCTCGCCGCCATGGGCGAGGTGCCGCGTGAGCGCTTCGTTCCGGCCGCCCGGGCCTCGCTCGCTTATGCCGATGCGCTCGTGCCGCTGAAGCCGGGCCGCGACTTCAACAGCCCGATGGCGCTCGGCCGGCTCCTGACCGAGGCCGCGCCGAGGCCGGGCGAGCGCGTCCTGGTCGTCGCCGCGGCGACCGGCTACGCCGCCGCCGTGCTGGTCCGGCTCGCCGGGTCCGTCGTCGCGCTCGAGGAGGATGCCGAGCTCGCCGCCGAAGCCCGGTCCAATCTCGCGGGAAGCGGAATCGCTCTGGTCGAAGGTCCGCTCGCGAACGGCTGCCCGGAAGAAGGTCCTTACGACCTCATCCTGATCGACGGCGCCGTCGAGGGCGTTCCGGACTCGCTGGTGGCCCAGCTCGCCGACGGTGGCCGGCTTGCCTCGGGCCTGCTCGAAAACGGAGTCACCCGGCTTGCCATCGGCCGCCGGGCAGGCGAAGGGTTTGGAATGGCGGCCTTTGCCGACGCCGCGGCGGCGATCCTGCCCGGATTCGCGAAGCCGCGGGCGTTCAAGTTTTGACAGTGGAGTCGAGAACGATGCGGGGAGGGTGGATGGCTGCCGTGGGGGCGGTAGCGCTGATGAGCGGAGCCATGGGACAAGCCGCGGAGACTCTGACCGGAGCTCTCGTCAAGACCTATGGGGGCAATCCCTCGATCATGGCCGAGCGCGCCCAGCTGCGCTCGCTCGACGAGGGCGTCGCCGTCGCCCGGGCGGCCGGCCGGCCGCAGCTCTCGGGCACCGCCGGAGTCAATCAGGACCTGTTCCAGACCGGCGGCGGCGGCGGCCGCAACATCAGCGCCCGCGTCGACGTAAATTAGCCCTTGTTCAACGGCGGCCGGGGGCGCAACTCGATCCGGCCCGCCGACGACCGCGTGCTGGCCGGCCGGGCCA
>JBEVDE010000323.1:0-13719 GCA_040514175.1 Allosphingosinicella sp.
GGCGGCCGCCGCCGGAGCGCGGCGGCCCCGCTTCGGCCGCGAAGCCGCTCGCCTCGACGCGCTGGCGCAGCGCCTCGATCGCCGCGGGCGAATCGGCCTGAACCGTCGCCCGGAGCGTGCCGTCGGGGGCGAAGGCGAGCGCGGTGAGCTCGATATTGGGAGTCGCCTTCACCGATTCGAACAGGGCCCCGGCGGTGGCCCGGAAACCGGCGCCGCCGCCGCGAAGCTCGGCCAGGCGCTGGGCCAGAGCGGTCTGCGGATCGGAGAGACCGGGGCTCCTCGGCAAAGCGGCGGCGGCGACCCGGCGGGCCTCGGCATCGGCGGCATCGGCGGCGAAGCTGTAGCGGGCGATGATCGCGACCTGCACGGCAAGGCTGATGAGCAGCAGCGCCGCGGCCAGGACCGCGAGCCGCCGCGCCCGCGCCGGAGCGACCCGCCAGTCGCGCCGCCGGCCGAACGGGCCCTGCCTGAGGTTCAGCGGCGCCTGCTCGAGCGCTTCCGCGAGCCCCGCCGCGAAAGCTTCGGCGCCGACGGGGACGGCAATTCGCCCGCCGAGCAGGAGCTCGCCCAGCTCGGGCTCCGCGGCGAAGGCTTCGGCGCGACCGCGGTAGAGGCGGAGCGGCCCGCTATCCCAGGTCGCGAGCCCTTCCTCCGGAGCTAATACCAGCAGGGTTTCGGGGACGATCCGCTCCGCATCGAACCCCGCAGCCTCGAGGCCGGCCAGCCAGGAGCGCATCGTCTCCATCGGCACCAGGCCGACGCAGCGCACTCCGGCCTCGCCGGCCTCGCGCCCGGCCGCGACATGGAGGTCGCCGATCGGCTGGGCGCTGAGCTCGGCCGCCATCAGCCGGGCCGCGCCCGCGGCCTGCGCCGGAGAGAGGCCGGCCGGAAGCTCGAGCCAGTGAAGGGTCACCGCCTCCCCCGGAACGATTGCGACGACCGGAGCCGACCGGTGGGAGTCGACCGAGTCCAGCCCCGCGCCGCGCCCGGCGACCTCGCCCGCCGCGATGCGAATCCAGCCCTCGATGCCGCCGTCGCGGCCGAGGAAAAGCAGCAAGGCCTCCCTCATTCGCCGCCTCCCCACCGCCGCGCGACCACCTTGGCCGGAGCGAGGCGAGCGTCGACGAGCGCCCATTCCTCCATCTCCGAATCCTCGAAGCGGACGGAAAGGTCGATGGTGAACCAATAGGTCTTGAGCTGGAGCTGCGACATGGGATCTGCGTTCGTCTCTAGCCCGGCCCCTTCCGCACTGCGCCAGAAATCGTACGTGTTGCGCCAGCCGTCTTTCGGCCGGGACGCGATCAGGCCCCGGACCCGGTCCGGCCGGGCCTTGCCGGGCGCGAACATGGCGAGCAGGGGCGCGTCCCGGGGCATGAGGGTGTTGACGTTGATCGGCGACATGTCGGCCGCCGGCAGGGCGCAAAGATAGGGCCTCAGCTCGCGGTAGATTTCCGGCGTGACCCCGGCGACGGCGCGAAGCTCGCTGGGATCGGCGACGAGGGTGTTGCCGGTGCGATAGGCCGGCTCCGAGCCGCTATAGGCGCCGTCCTCGGCGCCCTGGGGGCCGGGCCGGTCGTCGGAATCGATCCAGTCGGCGGCGCCCGCGGCGACCCGGCGGGCGGTCGGTTCGGGCAGCCCGAGCACGATCATCAGGGCGACGAACTGCTCGATCGCCGCAGGCCGCTGGACGAGGTTCGCGGTGACGTCGCCCTGGACGAGGCTGTTCAGGTTGAAGCAATTGCCGCCATCGCGGACGGTGCCGGTGGCGAGCCCCTCGCCGGGCAGCGGGATCCGGCGCGGAGTGCCGTTCCAGTCGCCGGCCAGAGTGGTCACATAGGCGTCCGCGCCGGCGAGGTCGTCGATCCTCAGGGCGAGCAGATCCTCCACCCCCAGTGCATAGCCGCGCGCCTGGTCGAGCGCGGCGCCGTTCATCGCCATCGCCGTCGACAGGCGGAGCCGCTCGAAGGCGCCGGCCGCGATCGCCGCCATGATTACGACCAGCACCAGCACGGCGAGCAGGGCCGCGCCGCGTTCGGACGGTGGGACGGGCCGAGTCACCACATCGTCCCGGTCTGGAAGAGCTGGCGGGTGGTGCCGCTGCCCTCGGCGGCCATGACCAGTTCCACCGCGCGCGGCAATTCGTTCGCCTTGGTCGGATCCCAGCGCTCCCGCCACCGCCCTTCGGAATCGCGATAGCGCAGCCGGATCGAGCGGACCCCGTCGACCACCGTCGTCGCGGCCAAAGGCGCGGCGCCGTCGAGCCGCGGGTAGACCCGCCGCTCGAGGCGGCCTTGGTTGACGCTATATTCGACCCGCTGCAGCGAGGGGCGCGGGGCGTCGTCGAGATTCTCCCAGCCGCGCCGGACGAAGGCGAGCGCCACCCCGCCCTGCTCGCCGCCCACGCCCTGGAAGGCGGGCCGGGAATTGCCGGCGGAATCCCGGGCCATGCGCGGCGCCGCCTGGGCGAGATCGCCGGCGAGCAAAGTCCCGGCGCGGCGGAAATCGGCGAGATCGCCGAGCCGCGCCTCGGCCGCCTCCTGCGCCCGGACGCTGAACGACAGAAGCCCGACTCCGGCCGCCGAGAGCAGGCCGAAGATGAACAGCGAGACGAGCAATTCGGCGAGGGTGAAGCCTGAATCATTCCTCCCCTGCATTTGCAGGGGAGGGGGACCATGCGAAGCATGGTGGAGGGGCTTCTTGATTAGGAAGAACCCCTCCACCGCGCTTCGCGCGGTCCCCCTCCCCGCGAAATCGCGGGGAGGATTTTTGGCGCCCATTTTCACCGCGGCCCCCTCCGGAACAGGGTCAAATTCGCCGCCTCCGGCCCGCGGTCGCGTGTGCCCACGATCCGGATCAGCAGGATGCGCGGCTCGGGCGAGCGGCCGACGACGCGGATCCAGCGCCATTTGCGGCCGGCGTTGACCGCCTCGCCGCGCGTCGCTCCGAAGGCCGGCGGCTCGGGATCGGTGAGCACCTCGACCGCAAGGTTGCGCGCAACGGTCTGCGCCAGCGCCTGCTCCTGGAGCAAGGCGGTGGTCTTCACCGTCGCCCCTTCCAGCCGCAGCAGGGCCATCGCCGCGAGGCTGAAGATGGCGAGGGCCACCAGCATCTCGACCAGCGTGAAGCCGTGTTCGGCGGAACGCCTTGGGGGCGTGAAGCCGTGTTCGGCGGAACGCCTTGGGGGCGTGAAGCCGTGTTCGCTAGCGGACGACATGGATCCGCCCCCCGTCGGTCACCTCGATCTCGGCCGCTTCCTTGCCGCGCACCAGCCGAAGCCGGGCCGGTTCGGCGAAGCCGGTCGAGTCGAACACGATCCGCGACTCGCCGCCCTCCATCGAGGCGCGGGTTCCCTCGCTCCATCGCTGCTCGATGAACGGCCGCTCGCCCACCGCCCGCCACTCGCCGGCGGTGCGCCATTCGAAGCCGTAGCCGCCGTCCTTGAGCACCAGCGCCACCGGCCGGTTGTCCATCATCGCCCGCTCGCGCGCCGCGTCGGCCCGGGCGGCAAGGCGAAGAGCCTCGCCCCGAAGCGCCCCGCGCGGGTCCGGCATGCCCACGATCACGGCCGCCGAGACGAGCCCGATGATGACGAGGACGACGAGAAGCTCGACGAGGGTGAATCCCTTCGTCCTCCCCATCGGAGATGGGGAGGGGGACCCCGCGCAGCGGGGTGGAGGGGTAGATGGCGCAAGCCTGTGCCAATCACCCCTCCACCACCCTGCGGGTGGTCCCCCTCCCCGTCGCTTCGCGGCGGGGAGGATATCAGCTGTCCCAGTTGCCGATGTCCGCATCCTGGCCTTCGCCCCCTTCGCGGCCGTCGGCCCCGTAGCTGTAGATGTCGAACTGCCGCCCGTCGCGGCCAGGCTGGGCGTAAAGATAGGCATTGCCCCACGGATCCTTGGGCAGGCGCTTCACATAGCCTTCCGCCGTGACCGCCTTCAGACCCTCCGATCCATTGGGATAACGAAGCTTGTTGAGCCGATACATCTCCACCCCCTGCTCGAGGGTGGCGACGTCGGCCTTGGCTTTCGTGATCGCCGCCTTGTCGGTCGCCGGAAGCACGTTGATGATGACGACGGTGGCGAGCAGGCCGATGATGACGATGACGACCATCAGCTCGACCAGGGTGAAGCCGCGCTCATTCCTCCCCGGCATTTGCCGGGGAGGGGGACCATGCGAAGCACGGTGGAGGGGTCCTTGGGACTCCGAACAACCCCTCCACCGCGCTGCGCGCGGTCCCCCTCCCCGCGAAAACGCGGGGAGGAATTTTCCACGATAATTTCTCATCCCATTCCTCCGGCCAATGTGTCGAGCTGCAGGATCGGCAGCAGGATCGAGAGTACGATCACCGCGACCAGCGCCCCCATCAGGACGATGATCGCC
Organism: Allosphingosinicella sp.; assembly: GCA_040514175.1. Classification (GTDB taxonomy): domain Bacteria; phylum Pseudomonadota; class Alphaproteobacteria; order Sphingomonadales; family Sphingomonadaceae; genus Allosphingosinicella. Next base: position 4,384 of record JBEVDE010000323.1, read on the forward strand.
GGCTCGAGCAGAGCGAGCGCGGTGGTCGTGAAGCTGTCGACCTCGCGTTCGAGATAGTCGGCCGCGCGCTCCAGCATCAGGTCCAGCCGGCCGCTCGCCTCGCCGCTGGCGGCGAGGTAGACGAGCAAGGGCGGGAAGATGCCCGAGCGCTTCAAGGCCCCCGACAGGCTGCCGCCGGTGCGCACCGCTTCGGCGATCTGCGCGGTCGCGGCGCGAAGGGCGCGGTTGTGGACGGTTTCGGTGGTCAGGTTCAGGCCCTCGAGCAGGGGCAGCCGGCTCGCCACCATGGTCGAGAGGGTGCGCGCCATCCGCGCCGCGTGGAGATCGCGCATCAGCCGGCCGATGACGGGCACGCGCAGCAGACCGCGGTCGAAGCGAAGGCGCACGCCCTCGTCGCGCAAGGCGCGGCCGAGCAGCAAGCCGAGGCCGAGAAAGCCGAGCAATATCGCCCACCACCAGCCGGCGAGCAGATGCGAGACGGCGATGACGGCGCGGGTGAGGAACGGCAGGGCCTGGCCGATATCCTCGAACTGCTCGACCACCCGGGGCACCACGAACACCATCAAGGCGAAGACGACGAAGGCCGCGACGAGCGCGAGCACGGCGGGATAAGCGAGCGCGCTCATCACCTTGCTCCGGACCTGCGCCTGCCGCTCGAGCAGCCCGGCGAGCCGCTCCAGGATCGCCGGCAGAGTGCCCGAGCCCTCGCCCGCCTGGACCATGCCGCGGTAGAGCGGCGGAAAGCTCGCCGGCTGGCGCGCCATCGCTTCGGACAGGCGCCGCCCTTCCAGAACGGAGGCGTGGACCGACATCAGCACGTCGCGGACCTGGTCCTTCTCGGTCTGGCGGGCGATGGTCCTCAGCGCCTCCTCGAGCGGGCTGACCTGGACCAGGGTCGACAATTGCCGGGTGAAGACGGTGAGCTGGCGGCCGTTGAGCTTCTTTCGGGCGAAAATCTGGCGGGAGAGCAGAGGCGGCGGAGTCTCGCCGCCGGCGCTCTCCATCTTGACCACGAACAGGCCGCGGGCGCTCAATTTCTCCCGGGCTTCGTCCACGGTTTCGGCGCGCAGCGACCCGCGCCGCTCGCGTCCGGCGCGGTCGAGCACCAGATAAGCGAACTCAGACATCCTCGCTCTCGCGGCGCGACACCCGCACCGCCTCGCCGACGCTGGTCACGCCTTCGCGAACGAGCTGCTGAGCCGCCGCGGCGAGGTTTGGATTGTTGCGGAAGACATAAGCGGAAATCTCGACCTCGTCGCCGCCGGCGTTGATCAGCCGCCGCACATTTTCGTCGATCCGAACCGCCTCGAACACGCCGATCCGGCCCTTGTAGCCGCTGTTGCCGCACTCGCCGCAGCCGCGCGGCTCGTGGACGATGCTTCCAGGCTCGAGGCCGACCAGGGCGGCCGTCGCCGCATCCGCCGCCACCGGCGCCCGGCAGGCGGGGCAGAGCCGCCGGACCAGCCGCTGGGCGATCACCGCCCGAAGCGTCGAGGCGAGCAGGAACGGCTCCACCTTCATGTCGCGCATCCGGGTGATCGCGCCGATCGCGTCGTTGGTGTGGACGGTGGAGAGGACGAGATGGCCGGTGAGCGACGCCTGGACGGCGATTTCGGCGGTCTCGCGGTCGCGAATCTCGCCGACCATGACCACGTCCGGGTCCTGGCGAAGGATCGCTCGAAGGCCGGCCGCGAAACTCAGCCCCACCTTGGGATTGACCTGGGTCTGGCCGACCCCGTCGACCGCATATTCGACCGGGTCCTCGACGGTGAGGATGTTGCGGCTGCCGTCGTTCAGCAGCCTGAGGCCGGCATAGAGGCTGGTGGTCTTGCCCGATCCGGTCGGGCCGGTGACGAGAACGATCCCGTTGGGCTCGGTCAGAGCTCCGGCGAACAGGGCGTGGACCGACGGCGGCATGCCGAGCGAATCGAGGTCGATTCCGGCATTCTCCTTGTCGAGGATACGAAGCACCACCCGCTCGCCCGCCCGGCTCGGCAGGGTCGAGACTCGAACGTCGAGCAATTTGCCGCCCAGGGTGAGGCCGATCCGTCCGTCCTGCGGAACCCGCCGTTCCGCGATGTCGAGGCGCGCCATGACCTTGATCCGGCTGACCACCACCGGAGCGACATGGGCGGGCATGCGCAAGGTCTCGCGAAGCACGCCGTCGATCCGCATGCGCACCACCAGGCCGGTCTCGTAAGGCTCGATATGGATGTCGGAGACGCCCTGCCGGGCGGCGTCGGCGATGATGCCGTTGATCAGCCGGATCGCGGGGGCGTCGTCGGCGCTGTCGAGCAGATCGTCGGCGGTCGGAAGATCGGTGGCGAGATGGCTCAATTCGTCGCCCAGGCCGAGCGAGCCGGCGGCGTCGGCGGCGGCCTGGTCATCCATCGCGTAGCGCTCGGAGAGAAGCTTGTCGAAGCCGTCGGCGGTGACCGCCTCGACGGCGAGCGGCCGGCCGAGCACCCGCCGGGCCTCGATCAGCCCGCGCGGGTCCGCCCCCTGACGGAGCGCGACCCGGAGCTGGCCGTCCGCCTCGCCGACGAGGGCGATGCCGTTCCGCTTGGCGAACAGATAGGGCAGATTCGGCGCCGGTGGGGACGGCGCCGTGCCGACCTCGACCCGAACGTCGGTCATCTGGGAGTCCCCGCCGGAGGCGCCGCGGGCGGGGTCACCACCTGGTCGCCCGGACGGGTTTGCGGCGCGTAGAGTGCGGGGTCGAGCGGCGGCGGCGGCGCGGGCGCCGGGTCGGGCGGGGCCATGCCCATATATTCGCGGACGAGCTCGTCGAGGCTCGGCTCCTCATTCGGGTTCTGCAGATATTGCATGCCCCTGATGTAGCCGTAGCGGCGCTCGGTCATCGCCCGCGCGTCGGCGGCCGAGCGCAGGATGGTCGGCCGGATGAAGACCATCAGATTGGTCTTGGCGCGCGCCCGGCTCCTCGACTTGAACAGATTGCCGATCGCCGGCAGGTCGCCGAGGAAGGGGATCTTCTCCAGCGTCCGACGCTCATTGTCGTCGAGCAGGCCGCCGATGCCGACGATCTCGCCGTCGTCGACGGTGATCACCGTCTCGATCTCGCGCTTGTTGAGGATGAGATCGCTCGACCGGCCGGAGACCGGCCCGGCGATCGAGCTCACTTCCTGCCTGAGATTGAGCTTGATCGATCCGCCGGCATTGATCTGCGGAAGCACCTCGAGCGTGATTCCGACATTCTCGCGGTCGACGGTGCGGAACTGGTTGTCGAAATTGGGCGAGAGCGCCTCGCCGGTGGTGATCGGAATCTCCTGGCCGACCAGGATCCGCGCCTCCTGATTGTCGAGGGTCATGATCGACGGGGTCGAGAGGATGTTCGACTTGCTGTCGGACTTCACCGCGTTGATGATCGCCCCGAAGATGGCGTTGCCGGTGCGGAAGGCGAGGCCGCCGATGCCGCCGGTGGCGCCCAGCACCGAATTGACCGCCGCTTCCTGAAGGGCGTCGGCGACCGACGAATTCTGGGTGGTGGTCACGACCTGGCCGTTGACCGTCGTCGTCGTCGTCCGAAGCCGCTCCGCGGCGACGGCCCCGGCCACGGTCAGAAGGTTCGGGCTGGCGTTGGAATAATTGGTGACGGCGAAGGGGATGTTGCTCCCGCCGAGGCCGGAGAGGAGCAGCTGGACCCCGAGCTTCTTGGCGGCATTGTCGGAAATCTCGACGATGATCGCCTCGACCAGAACCTGCTCGCGGCGGGTGTCGAGCTGGCGGATCACTTCGCCCAGCTGGCGCTGGACGTCCGTGGAAGCGGCGATGACGAGGGCGTTGGCGCCCTGGAAGCGGGTCACCACCGCGCCGCGCGGGCCGAAGATGCTCACTCCGGTCGCCGCCGCGCTTTCCGGGGCCGGGGCCTCGGCGGTGGTCGTGGTCGTCCGGATCGGCTGCCGTCCGCCGCCGCTGCGAGTCGTCGACTGGGTCGTCGTCCCCTCGCCTCGCGACGAGGACAGGCCCGGGGTCGGCGGCGGCTGGGTGACCGGCTGGCCGAGCAATTGCTGGAGCACGGGAAGCAGCTGGGCGGCGTCGGCATGCTGGAGGAAGATGACCCTGATCTCGGTGCCGGTGGCGGCGCGCTGGTCGAGCTCCTCGGCCATTGCCGCGAGACGGGCGACGGAGGCGGCGTCGCCGCGGATGGCGATCGAGTTGGAGCTGTCGACCGGAACGATGGTCGCCGACCGGCCGCCGGGCGAGCTTCCCTCCATCAGCGCATTCAGCGAGGTCGCGATCTCGCGCGCGCCGGCGTTGCGCAGGGCGACGATCCGGCTGTTGCTGGTGTCGCGGTCGATGTTTCGAAGCACCGCCCGGATGCGGGCGACATTGTCGGCGAAATCGGCGACCACGATCGAGTTGCGGCTGGCCGTGATCGAGCCTTCGCGGCTGACCAGCGGCTTGAGCGCCTCGAGCGCCTGGGCGGCGTCGATGCTCCGGGTGCGGATGATCTCGGTCACGAAATTGTTGGCGCTGCCGCGGCTCGCGACCCGGCCCCCGGCCGCGGCGCCGGTGGCGATCGGCTGGATCCGGAAGGCGCCGCCCTGAAGCGGCACCGCCATCAGCCCGTTGGCGCGAAGCGTCGAGAGGAACAATTCGAAATATTCGGAGCGCGACAACGGCCGCTGGGTCACCACCGACACCTTGCCGCTGACCGCCGGGTCGACGATGAAGGTCCGTCCCGTCACCCGCGCCGCATCCTCGATGAAGGCGCGGATGTCGGCCTCGCGGAAATTGACGACATGCTGGGCGAAGGCGGGCGTGAGCGGCGCCGCCAGCATCAGCGCGAGGGCGAGGACGGCGCGCTTCACTGCGGGGCCTTTTCGTTCGGATAGAGCGTGGAGGGCGCAACCGGCCGGCTGCCCGGTTCCACCGCGGTGGTGGGCTGGACGACCGGCGCCGTCGGCGCGGTTTGAGCGGGGCCGGCGGGCGCGGTCACCGTCGCCGGAGCCTGCGACTGATCCATGAACAATTGCTCGTCGGCGCCGCCGCGCGAGATGGTGACGCTGTCGAAATCGACCGACTTCAGGGTCACTCCGGGCTCGATCTCCTCGCCGACGGCGATGCTGCGCTGCTGGCCGTCCGAGCCGGCGATGATCGCCGAGCCCCGGCCCGAGGCCTGGTCCTGGCGGATCCCGAACAGCTTGAGGTTGAGCGAGGTGACCGTCACCGGCCCGGCCGCGCCGCTCAGGCGGAAGAAGGGATCGAAGGCGGCGAGGACGGCGGAGGATTCGTCGCCGCGGGCGGAGGCGGCGCCGCTCCACGCGCCGAGCGGGCCGACCGGCGTGGCCGCCGTCCAGATCAGCCGGGCGACCTGCAGGGCGATGAGGGCGATGAGGGCGAACTCGAGCACGGTCCAGCCGTTGACGCCCCGGGCGCGGCCGATCAGCCGCCGGCTGTCAAAAGCTAAACGCATCTACCCGAACCCCTTTCCCGCGACACCCACCGCGGCAAATTCCACAGTCGTAACAATGTTTTGGCGACCATCCAGCCCAGGATTCGCCAGCCGCGGAAACTCCCAGCTTTTCCGCCGCCGCGCAAGCGGCTTGTGAATATGTTCATTCGCGCCTGATGGGCGGGTTGAAGGAAGATCGTTCGCACAAAGGCACGAAGGCACAAAGGGGCCCGCGCGCTCGGCGCGCAACCCCTCATTTCCATGCTCGGAGGACTGCCGATGCGGCTTCGCCGCGGAGGACCCTTTGCGCCTTCGTGGCTTTGTGCGAACCGTGGCGGCCTTGGCCGCGGCGCGATGGCGGAGATGCTCCTCAACGGCCGATGACAAGCCAGATCGGCCAGGCGGCGAGCGCCATCAGGGTGCCGAGCGGCAGCCGGTCGGTGGCCTCGACCGTCCCTCCCCGGAGCCGCTTCAGGAGCAGTGCGGCGAGGCCGAGCAGGCCCGCTCCGACCAGCACGAACGGCAGCTGGGTCCAGCCCAGCCAGGCGCCGATCGCCGCGAACAGCTTCGGATCCCCGCCCCCAAGCCCCTCCCGCCCGCGCAGCGCTCGGTAGAGCGCGGCGATCGCGAACAGCGAGACGAAGCCCGCCGCCGCCCCGATCAGCCGGCTCTCCAGCGACGGCCCGAACCCGCCCCAGGCGGCCACCAGCCCCGCCGCGAGCAAAGGCCAGGTCAGCCGGTCGGGCAGCCATTCCTGCTCCAGATCGAGCGCGGCGAGGAGGAACAGCCACCAGCCGAGGATCGCCGTCACCGCGGCCAGCGGCATCGGGTGGGCGAATATGGCGGCGATCCCGATCATCGCCGCCCCGGCTTCCGCGGCAAGGTGGCGGCGGTCGATACGGGCCCCGCAATGCCGGCACCGGCCCCGGGCCAGCGACCAGCTGAGGATCGGCACCAGGTCGCGCGGCTCGAGCGTCCTGCCGCATTGGTCGCAGGCCGAACGTCCCGCGACGACGCTTCGTCCCTGCGGCCAGCGCACCAGGATGGTGGCGAGGAAGCTGCCGATCGCCGCGCCGAGGATGAAGGCGAGCGCCGTCCACGCGGCGTCCGCCGCCGCCGGCAATCCGCTCACGACCCCGCGGCGGCGGCGAGCGTGCGCTGCGCCTGGACGAGGTGCGGCCGGTCGATCATCCGTCCGTCGAGCGACAGCGCGCCCGCGCCCGGCTGGGCGGCGAAGGCGGCGACGACCGCCCGGGCATGGGCGACCTCCGCCTCGCTGGGAGTGAAGGCGGCGTTGATCACCGGCACCTGATCGGGATGGATCGCCATCATTCCGGTGAAACCGTCGCGCCGCGCCCGGGCGGCGTAAGCGGCGAGCCCGTCGAGATCGCGAAAGGCGGGATAGACGGTTTCGATCGGCGCCACGCCGGCGGCGGCTGCTCCGAACAGGCACAGCGAGCGGGCGAGCTCGTAGGGCGGCGTGTAGCGGCCGTCCGGCTCCCTGGACGTCGCCGCGCCGATCGCCGCGGGCAGGTCCTCCGCGCCCCAGGTGAGGCCGGCAAGCCTTTTCGCCCCGCCATAGGTGCCGAGCTGGAACATCGCCGCCGGGGTCTCGGTGGCGATGGCGAGGATCTGCGCGGTGGCGTTGCCCTGGCTGGTCAGCCGCCGGGTCAGCTCGGCGACGGAGTCCCCGCCCTCGGCCTTGGGAAGCACGATCCCGTCCGGATGGCTGGAGAGGATGGCGGCGAGATCCCTGGCGCATTCGTCGGTGTCGAGCGGATTGACCCGCACCCAGAGCTTGGCGCTGCTGTTGGCGTTGAGGAACTCGGCGACGTGCCGCCGCGCCTCCGGCTTGGCGGAGGGGGCGACCGCGTCCTCCAAATCGAGGATCAGGGCGTCAGCTCCGGCGCGAAGCGCCTTCTCCATCCGGTCGGGCCGGTCGCCAGGTACGAAAAGGAGGGAGCGCAACCTCATCGAATTTGCCCTTCTTCGTGCCTTTGCGCCTTTGTGCGAACCATAGCAGCTTCGTTCGCACGAAGGCACGAAGGCGCAAAGGCGCCGGCCTCTCTCACCCGCGTCTTTTCAAGAGCGCCGTCCGCTCCATGGTGCACACGATCTCGTCCCGCTGGTTGAGCATGCGGTGCTCGAAGGTGACGATTCCGGCCTCCGGCCGGGAGGCCGAATCCTTGAGCGAGATCACTTCGGTCTCGGCCCTGAGGGTGTCGCCGATGAAGACCGGCTTGGGCATCCGCACCTTGTCGTAGCCGAGATTGGCGACGAGCGTCCCGAGCGTGGTGTCGCCGACCGACAAGCCGACCAGAAGCGAGAAGGTGAAAGTGCCGTTGACGACGATCCGGCCGAACTCGGTCGCCGCCGCATATTCGGAGTCGAGGTGGAGCGGCTGCGGATTGTGGGTCAGCGCCGAGATGAGGAGGTTGTCGGTCTCGGTGACGGTGCGATGGGGCTGGTGGGCGATGCGGTCGCCGATCGTCCATTGCTCATAGAAACGGCCGGGCATGGCTAACTCGTCGCCCCAGCGAAGGCTGGGGCCCCGGCGGGTGAAGGGCCCAGTGTCTCATTCTCGCTGGGGCCCCAGCCTGCGCTGGGGCGACGCGCCCTATCCATCACCCATCCCCTTCTCCACCCGGACCAGCAGCATTCCCTCGCTCACCTGGCCGCCTGCCACCGCGTCCAGCTCCGCGACGACCCCCTCGAACGGCGCGGTCAGGCTGTGCTCCATCTTCATCGCCTCGAGGGTCAGGAGCTTCTGCCCCTTGGCGACCCGGTCGCCCTTGCTGACCTCGACCGAGAGCACCCGGCCGGGCATGGGCGACAGCAGGGCGCCGTCCGAGGCGGCCCCGCCGGAGGCGCCGCCGCCGGCGCCGGGAAGCGTGAAGGCGAAAGCCTGGCCGGCCGAGAAGACGAGCACGGTCTCGCCCTCGGCGGTGGCGATCCCTTCCAGCGGCGGGTCGCCGCCGGCGTCCACCAGGCGGGTCTCGCCGGCATGGCTAAGCGCCACCCGCAGGTCTCCGCCGGAATTGGCTCGGAAGCCGCGGAGCGAATCCCAGGGGTCGCCCTCGCCGTCATTGCCGAAGCTCGCGGCCAGCAAAGCGGTCGCCGCAAGGTTCCAGACGCCTTGCCCAGGCGCCGCGTCGGGCACCAGCCGGTCGATCCGCGACGGGATGAAGGCGGTGTCGACGTCGCCGGAGCGAAAGTCGGGATCCGCGGCCGCTCGCGCCAGGAAGCCGGCATTGGTCCTGACCGGCCACACCTCGACCTGCTCGAGCGCGTCGACCAGCCGGTCGATCGCCTCGTCGCGGGTCGCTCCCCGGGCGATCAGCTTGGCGATCATCGGATCGTAATAAGGGCTGATCCGGTCGCCTTCCTCAACGCCGGTGTCGATCCGGATGCCGCGGCCGAGCTGGAAATGGTCGAGCCTTCCGGTCGAGGGCAGGAATTCGTGGGCGGGATCCTCGGCATAGAGCCGGGCTTCCATCGCCCAGCCGCCGATGGCGAGCTCGTCCTGCCGGAGCGGGAGCGGCTGTCCGCTCGCCACGCGCAATTGCCATTCGACCAGATCCTGGCCGGTGATCGCCTCGGTCACCGGATGCTCGACCTGGAGCCTCGTGTTCATCTCCATGAACCAGATCCGGTCGGCCCTCAGCCCTTCCGACGCGTCGGCGATGAACTCCACCGTCCCGGCGCCGCGATAATCCACCGCCTTGGCCGCCTTGACCGCCGCCTCGCAGACCGCGGCGCGGGTGGCTTCGTCCATCCCCGGCGCCGGCGCCTCCTCGATCACCTTCTGGTGCCGGCGCTGGAGCGAGCAGTCGCGCTCGAACAGATGGACGACGTTGCCGCGCCCGTCGCCGAACACCTGCACCTCGATATGGCGCGGCCGCTCGACATATTTCTCGATC
>JBEVDE010000197.1:0-13478 GCA_040514175.1 Allosphingosinicella sp.
ATGGCGGCGCCGACCGGGTCGGCTCGATCGTGATGGGAATGGCCCATCGCGGCCGGCTCAACGTCCTCGCCAACGTCATGGCCAAGCCCTATCGGGCGATCTTCTCGGACTTCGCGGGGGGCTCCGCCAATCCGGAGGACGTCGGCGGCTCGGGCGACGTCAAATATCATCTCGGCACCTCCTCCGACCGCGAGTTCGACGGGATCAAGGTCCATCTCTCCCTGGTCCCCAATCCGAGCCACCTGGAGGCGGTCGATCCGGTCGTGCTCGGCAAGGCCAAGGCGCAGCAGGTCGCGCTCGGCGATCCCGACGGCGACCGGGTGCTGCCGGTGCTTCTCCACGGCGACGCCGCCTTCGCCGGTCAGGGCATCGTCGCCGAATGCCTCGGCTTCTCGGGCATCCCCGGCTACTCCACCGGCGGCTCCCTCCATTACATCATCAACAACCAGGTCGGCTTCACCACCAGCCCGCAATTCGGCCGCTCGTCGCCTTATCCGTCGGACGTCGCCAAGGCGATCCAGGCGCCGATCCTCCACGTCAACGGCGACGATCCCGAGGCGGTGACCTTCTGCTGCAAGCTCGCCATCGAATATCGCCAGCGCTTCAACCGCGACATCGTCATCGACATGTGGTGCTATCGCCGCTTCGGCCACAACGAGGGCGACGAGCCGAGCTTCACCCAGCCGCTCATGTATGCCGAGATCCGCGGCCATCCGCCGGTTTCGGAGCTCTACGCCAAGCGGCTGGTCGAGGAGGGCGTGATCGGGCCCGACTGGGTCGACAAGGAGATCGCCGCCTTCACCGCCCTGCTCGAGGGCGAGTTCGAGGCGGCCAAATCCTATCTGCCGAATAAGGCGGACTGGTTCGAGGGCGCCTGGGCGGGGCTCAACCGGCCCCAGGAAGCCATCACCGAGCGCCGCAACGTTCCCACCGGAGTCGCGGAGGAGACGGCGCGCGAGGTCGGGAAGATCCTCACCACGGTCCCGGAGGATCTGGCGGTCCACAAGACCTTGGCCCGGATCGTCGACGCGCGCCGGGAGATGTTCGCGAGCGGCGAGGGCTTCGACTGGGCGACGGCCGAGGCGCTCGCCTTCGGCGCCCTGCTTCGCGAAGGCCATCCGGTGCGGCTCTCAGGCCAGGATTCGGGCCGAGGGACGTTCAGCCAGCGCCACGCCGTCTGGGTCGACCAGAAGGACGGGCGCAAATATATCCCGCACACCCAAATCGGCCCCGCCCGTTTCGAGGTGCGCGACAGCCCGCTCTCCGAATTCGGCGTGATGGGCTTCGAATATGGCTATTCGCTCGCCGACCCGCAGACCCTTGTGCTGTGGGAGGCGCAGTTCGGCGACTTCGCCAACGGCGCCCAGGTGATGATCGACCAGTTCATCGCCGCCGGCGAGGCGAAATGGCTTCGCGCCAGCGGCCTCGTCCTGCTTCTTCCCCACGGCTATGAGGGGCAGGGGCCCGAGCACAGCTCGGCCCGGCCCGAGCGCGTCCTGCAGCTTTGCGCCGAAGACAATATGCAGGTGGCCAATTGCACGACCCCGGCCAATTATTTCCACATCCTCAGGCGCCAGATGAACCGCGACTTCCGCAAGCCGCTGGTGCTGATGACTCCCAAGTCGCTGCTCCGCCACAAGGCCGCCGTCTCGAGCCTCGCCGACTTCACCGGCGACAGCCATTTCAAGCGCATCCTCTCCGATCCCAGGGCGCCCGCCGACGAAGCGGTGAAAAGGCTGGTCCTGTGCACCGGAAAGCTCGCCTACGAGCTGCTCGAGGCGCGCGACCAGGCCGGCGACACCGGCGTCAGCATCGTCAGGATCGAGCAGCTCTATCCCTTCCCGGGCGAGGCGCTGCTCGCGCGCCTGCAGCGCATGACTCATCTCGAGGAGGTGGTCTGGGCCCAGGAGGAGCCGCAGAACCAGGGTTATTGGGCCCATGTCGAGCCGAGGCTGGAGCGCCGGCTCGGCGAGGCCGCACTCAAGCCGAAACGGCCCCTCTATGCGGGCCGCCCGCCGGCCGCGTCGCCGGCCACCGGCCTCGCCAAGCGCCACGCCGCCGAGCAGGCGGCCTTGATCGCCGACGCGCTCGGCCATAGCAGTCACGCGCCGGCGCAGCGCAAGGCCGGATAAAGGAAATTTGATGTCGACCGAAGTCAAAGTCCCGACGCTTGGGGAATCGATCACCGAGGCGACGCTCGGCCAGTGGCTCAAGATGCCCGGCGACGCGGTCAAGGCCGACGAGCCCCTCGCCAGCCTCGAGACCGACAAGGTCGCGATCGAGGTGCCCTCGCCGGTCGACGGGGTGATGGGCGATCAGCTCGTCGCGGTCGGCGACACGGTCGCGGTCGGCGCGGCGATCGCGAGGATCGAGAGCGGCTCGGGCATGCCGGCCACGCCCAAGGCCGATCAGGCGACGCCCGCCGCGGTGCCGGTCAATCCGGAAGGGGCCGGCGAGAATGTCGAGCTTCGCGCCGAAGGGTCGGGAGACGAGGACGACAGCCCGCATCTGACGCTTTCGCCCGCGGTCCGGCGGATCGTGCTCGAGCATCATCTCGATCCGTCGCGGATCAAGGGCACCGGCAAGGACGGCCGGCTGACCAAGGACGACGTCCTCGCGGCCGCGGCCAAGGCCAAGGAAGCGCCGGCCCCGCCTCCGCCCGCGCCGGCGGCCCCCGCGGCCTCTCCGCCTCCGCCCCGGCCCGCCTCGGGCGAGCGGAAAGAGGAGCGGGTGCGGATGACCCGGCTCCGGCAGACGGTCGCCCGCCGGCTCAAGGAAGCCCAGAACACGGCCGCGCTTCTGACCACCTTCAACGACATCGACATGACGGCGGTGATGGAGGCGCGGAGCCGCTACAAGGATCTGTTCGAGAAGAAGCACGGCATCCGCCTGGGCTTCATGAGCTTCTTCGTGAAGGCGGCGGTGCTCGCCGCCCGCGACGTTCCCGCGGTCAACGCCTATATCGAGGGCGACGAGATCGTCTATCACGATTATGTCGACGTCTCGGTCGCGGTCTCGGCGCCCAACGGCCTCGTCGTCCCGGTCATCCGCGACGCCCAGGCGCTGAGCTTCGCCGTGGTCGAGAAGACGATCGCCGACTTCGGCAGGCGCGCCAAGGAAGGCTCGCTGACCATGGCCGACATGGAAGGCGGCACCTTCACCATCTCCAACGGCGGCGTGTTCGGCTCGCTCCTCTCCACCCCGATCATCAACCCGCCCCAGTCGGCGGTGCTCGGAATGCACCGGATCGAGGAGCGGCCGGTGGTGCGCGACGGCCAGATCGTGGCCCGCCCGATGATGTACCTCGCGCTGAGCTACGACCACCGCCTCGTCGACGGACGAGAGGCGGTCACCTTCCTGGTGCGGATGAAGGAAGCGCTGGAAGACCCGACGCGGCTGTTGATCGATCTATAAACCGTCGCCCCAGCGAAGGCTGGGGCCCCAGTGAGAGTTCTCGCTGGGATGCCAGCCTTCGCTGGCATGACGAGCAAGGAATTGAATGATGTCAGACACCAATTTCGACGTGATCATCATCGGCGCCGGCCCCGGCGGCTATGTCGCCGCGATCCGGGCCGCGCAGCTCGGGCTGAAGACGGCCTGCGTCGAGAGCCGGGAGACGCTCGGCGGGACCTGCCTCAACGTCGGCTGCATCCCGTCGAAGGCGCTTCTGCACGCTTCCGAGCTGTTCGAGGAAGCGGCGCACGGCACCATGGCCAAATGGGGGATCAAGGCCAAGGAGGTCGAGCTCGACCTCGACGTCATGCACGCCGGCCGCAAGGAGGCGATCCAGGGTCTCACCGGCGGCATCGAGTTCCTGTTCAAGAAGAACAAGGTCACCTGGCTCAAGGGCCATGCGAAATTCACCGGGCCGAATGCGATCGACGTCGCCGGCCAGGCTTATGGCGCGAAGAGCATCGTCATCGCCACCGGCTCCTCGGTCACGCCCCTTCCCGGGGTCGAGATCGACCAGGAGCGGATCGTCGATTCGACCGGCGCCCTGGAGCTCGCGAAGGTGCCGGGGCACATGGTCGTGATCGGCGGCGGGGTCATCGGCCTCGAGCTCGGCTCGGTCTGGCGCCGGCTCGGCGCGAAGGTCACGGTCGTCGAATATCTCGACCAGATATTGCCCGGGATGGACGGCGAGGTCCGCAAGGAAGCGGCCAAGATCTTCAAGAAGCAGGGCTTCGAGATCCGCACCTCGACCAAGGTCACCGGCGCCCAAAAAACGGAGAGCGGCATCGCCCTCACCGTCGAGCCGGCCCAGGGCGGCGAGGCCCAGACGATCGAGGCGGACGTGGTCCTGGTCTCGATCGGCCGGCGGCCGAACACCGAGGGCCTCGACCTCGAGGCCGCCGGAATCCAGCTCAACAAGCGCGGCCAGATCGAGGTCGACCATGATTTCCGCACCGGCGTTGCGGGAGTCTATGCGATCGGCGACGTGACGCCCGGACCGATGCTCGCCCACAAAGCGGAGGACGAGGGGATCGCCGTCGCCGAGATCCTCGCCGGCCAGGTCGGGATCATCAACCACGATGTCATCCCGGGCGTCGTCTACACCTATCCGGAGATCGCCTCGGTCGGAAAGACCGAGGAGGAGCTGAAGGAAGCGGGAGTCGAGATCAAGATCGGCAAGTTCCCGATGATGGCCAACAGCCGCGCCAAGACCAACCGCGACACGGACGGCTTCGTCAAGGTGATCGCGGACGCGAAGACCGACCGGGTGCTCGGAGTCCACATCATCGCCTCGGTCGCGGGCACGATGATCGCCCAGGCCGCCCAGGCGATGGAGTTCGGCGCGACCAGCGAGGACATCGCCTACACCTGTCACGCCCACCCGACCCATTCGGAGGCGGTCAAGGAAGCGGCGATGGCGGTGACCGGCAAGCCGATCCACATCTGAGGCTCAGGAGGCGGGCTTGCCCGCCATATGGGCGCGATACTTCTCTTCGAGCGCCTGTATTTCCCTGACCAGCGCCGCCTGCAACGCCGGCCATGCCGCCGTCGCGGCCGGGCAGAGCAGGCTCGAGTCGGCCAGCAGGGTCTCCGTTTCGGCCCAGAAGAGATCGGACGCGCTCTTCAGCGCCCGTCCGGCGGGCTGGCGGCGGAGCCAGCGCCGGACCTGCTCGTCGGTCCAGAGGTCCGCGCCCCTCCAGTCCAGCGGAGGCCGCCTCGATCGCGACCTGAACGCGGTCATGCGCACCACGGCGTCCGTGTCCGGCCGGCGCGCCGCGAGGAAGAGATAGCTTTCGCGAAGCTCGCCGGGGGTCAGCCTCCGGCGCAGGTGGTCGGCGAAGCGGGCTCTCACTTCCGCGTTGCAGGCCGGGCCCGGGGTCGGTCCCTCATAATTCCAGAGGACCTCCTCATAATACTCTGCCCGGCCGGCATAAGGCGTCCCGGCGAGCCAGTCGTCCGCGGTCTCCTCGCCGTCGCCCAGGTCGACTTCCTTTGCCGGTGCACAATCCGAGTGCTGGAGCGGGATGGGCCGGACGTTGGGGACGAGCCATTCCGCCAGGATGGCCGGGGCGTCGATTCCGGCCGCCCACTTCCGCCTCGAGTCCAGAATCCGCTCACGGACCCGGTAGGCGGACCAGCTTTTCTCGCTGGCCAGCCGTTCCGCCCGACTCGGCTTGGGGCCGAGGATCCCGCCGTTGACGAAGCAGGCGCTCGCCTCTGCGCCCGTGCAGGCGGCGGCGGCGATCAGAGCGCCGGCGAGGATTCGGGCGATCATCGGCCGAGGCTAGCGCCGCCCGCTGATTGCGACAAGCGGAGGACGGAACGATAAAAGCGATATAGTCGTTGGTCGGACGTAACGAATTTTCCGGAGTCGCCCTTGAAGCTCGCCCCGCTTTTCCTGTTGCCATTGGCCCTCGCCTCCTGCGGCGGGCCCAAGGCGCTGAGCCTGCCGTCCGACCCCATCGACCGCGCCGCGACCTGCGGAGTCGTCGCCGCCGCGGCGGCGCGAACCGCCGTCACCGACGTCAAGGCGCCGCTGCCGCTCGCGGCCCAGGGGAAGATCTTCCATTATGCGCTTCTGACCGCGTCGGAAGGCGGCGAGTTCAAGGCCGAGACGGCGAACCGGGTCAACAAGAGGATGCGCGAGCTCGAGGCCGGGATCACCGGCGGCAAGTGGCGCGACCTCGTCCCGGCCTGCGACTCGGCCTTTCCGCTCGTCGGCAAGACCGACGTCAGGCTCCCGTCCGTCCGCTTCGAGGCGGAGATCGCCTGCGAGGAGCTCGCCGATTTCGCCGACATCGCGCTCGAGGGCGCGGAAAGGGATTTCGGCAACGAGCTTGCCGGCTACCGGCGCATGCGCAGCGAGCTGAACGACGCCCTCGCCCCCGGCCTGCGCGCCCGCGCCGGCTCGAGCCCCGAGGCGCAGAGCCGCGAACGCAACCGGGCGCTGGCTGCCGCGGCCGGGCTCGGCTCGCCCATCCCAGTCCTCGATAAATGCGTCGAACGGTTCAAATAGCCGTCATTCCCGCGCCAGCGGCGATCCAGCCTTTCTTTCTGCATCCGGGCGGGTGAAGCTGGATTCCCGGTCGCGCGGGAATGACGGAGGGGTGATCGTGAAGATGCGGCAAAGGCTCAGGCGCTGGCATATCTGGCTCGGCTGGATCGTCGGCCTGCCGTTTCTCGCCTGGACGATTTCCGGCCTCGTCATGGTGGCGCGTCCGATCGAGACGGTGCGGGGAGAGGCGCTGATCGCCGAGGCGCCGCCGCTTCCGGCCGGGCTGGCTCCGGTCGCGCCCGCGCTCGGTCCCCGGCCGCTCGCCTCGCTCCGGCTGGAGCCGGGTCCGGACGGGGCGAAATGGCTTCTCAAATATGCCGACGGCGGCACCCGCCTCGCCGACCCGGCCACCGGACGGCTGCTTCCGCCGCTCCGCCCGGCCGATGCCGCCCGAATCGTCGAGGCGCGCTACACCGGCAAGGCGCGGGTCGCCGCGGTCGACCGCACTAGGGCCGAGGCGCCGCCGATCGACTTCCGCCGCAAGGTGGCGGCGTGGCGGGTGACGATGAGCGACGGCACCCGCTTCTATCTCGACCACGCCACGGGCGAGATCCTGGCCCGGCGGACAAGCTGGTGGCGCTTCTACGATCTGATGTGGGGCTTCCACATCATGGACCTCAAGACCCGCGAGGACGCCCATAATCCCTTGCTGATCGGCTTCGGGATCGCGGCCCTGGTGACAATTCTGCTGGCGCTGGTCATGCTTCCCCTCACCCTCAGGCGCCGCCGCCGGTGACCGGTCCGGCCGCCCTGCTGGGCTCGGCTCTGCCCTATCTCGACTGGGCGGGAGTCGCCGTCTTCGCCTGCTCGGGCGCGCTCGTCGCGGCGGCGAAGAAGCAGACTTTGGTGACCCTCATCTTCTTCGCCGTCGTCACCGGCGTCGGCGGCGGCACTGCGCGCGACCTCCTGATCGGGGCTCCGGTCTTCTGGGTGCACGAGAACGCCATCCTGGTCATCTGCTTCGCCGCCGCTTTGGCGGTCTGGGTGCTGCCGGGGGCGCTGTGGCAAGGACGGGCGCTGCCCTGGCTCGACGCCGTCGGAATCGCCGCTTACGCGACCTACGGCGCCGCCAAGGGACTGGCCTTCGGCCTGGCTCCGCTCCCGGCCATGGCGATGGGCGTGCTCACCGCCTGCCTCGGCGGCATCATCCGCGACGTGTTGGCGGGGGAGCCGTCCATCCTCATGCGGCCCGAGCTGTACGTGACCGCCGCCGCCCTTTCCGCGGCGCTCATGGTGGGACTTCTGCTGGCCGGCTTTCCGGCCGCGCTCGCCGGCATCGCCGCCGCCCTCGCCGGCTTCGCCCTCCGCGCCGGCGCCATCCATTTCGGCTGGAAGCTGCCGGCCTATCGACGCGGCCGTCATCCCGGCGAAGGCCGGGATGACGATGGCGCTTGACTTGATTGAACGTTCAATCAAGAAGAAGCCATGGTGGGCAGGGACACTCGCGGACGAATCATCCACGCGGCGATGGAGCTGTTCTGGCTGAAGGGCTACGGCTCCACCTCGATCGCCGACATATTGAGCCGGAGCCAGGTCAACAGCGGCAGCCTCTACCATGTCTTCCCGGGCAAGCAGGATCTGCTCATCGCGGTGCTCGAGGCCTATCGCGACGGCATCGGGCCGATGCTGCTCGAGCCGGCCTGGGGCGACGTCGCCGATCCGGTCGAGAAGGTCTTCGCCCTGCTCGCCAAATATAGGTCGCTGATCGTCGAGACCGACTGCGGCTACGGCTGCCCGATCGGAAGCCTCGCGCTCGAGCTTCACGAGGCGGACCCGGCGGTGCGCAAGCTTCTCGCCGAGAATTTCGAGGGCTGGGTGGGGGCGGTCGCGACGTGCCTGGAGGAGGCGCGCGATCGTTTCCCGCCGGGTACCGACCTGCGGACGCTCGCCGAGCTCGCGCTAACCGTGATGGAAGGCGGCGTGATGCAGGCGCGCACCCACCGCGACGTCGCCCATTTCGACCGGTCGGTGGCCCAGCTTCGGACCTATTTCGAGATGCTGATGGTGAAGGAGGAAGCGGCATGAGGAAGATGATCGCGGCGCTGCTGCTCGGCCTGGCGGCGGCCTCGCCCGCCACGGCGGCGACCAAGGCGCGGGCGCCCGACGGCAGCCACCTCCTCGCCCACGAGACGATCGTCGACGCCGCTCCGGCGGACGTCTGGGCGGCGGTCGCCACGGCGGAGGGCTGGAAGAGCTGGGCGGTGCCGGTCGCCTGGGCGCCGGCGCCCGACACGATCGAGACCAGCTATTCGGCCGCGGCCAGGCCCGGCGATCCGTCCACCATCCGCCAGCAGGTGCTGCTCCGGGTGCCCGGGCGGCTGATGGTCTTCCGGACGGTCAAGGCGCCGGCGGGCTTCCCCGATTTCGACACTTACGCGAAGGTGGTCAGCGCCTTCGAGATCGAGCCCGCCGGGGACGGGCGCACCCGGGTCCGGCTTACCGGCGCGGGCTATGAGGACAGCGAGGCGGGACGGCGTCTGCTCGGCTTTTTCGAGAAGGGCAACCAGGCCTCGCTCGACGCCCTGAAGGCGCGGTTCGCCAAGCCGGCGCCGTCGCCGTTGCGCTCGGAGCTGGAGCCGCTGCGCTTCCTCCTCGGCCATTGCTGGCGCGGCGAGTTCAAGAACGGGGCCGTGGACGTGCATTGCTTCGAGAGCGCCTATGGCGGCCAGCACGTGCGCGACCGCCACGAGGTGAACGGCCCGGGCGCCCCCTATCGCGGCGAGACTCTCTACAGCTGGGACGGCTCGGCGAAGCGGGTCGGCTATACCTATTGGAATTCGTCGGGCGGAGTCAGCCGCGGCTCGATGGCGGCGACGGCCGAGGGCCTCGATTTCGGCGACGAAACCTATACCGGCGCGGACGGGCGCAAGCTGACGATCTCGACCCTGTGGCGCAAGGTCGGCGCCAACGCCTACGAAGCGGTGAGCCGCTCCGGGACCGACCCGACGGGCAGCCGGGTGGTAAGGTATACGCGGGTGGATTGAGGCCCGCACCAAACCCCCTCTCCCGCAAAGAGCGGGAGAGGGGCCTAGCGCGGCGTCGGTTCCGCCGGCGGCGTCCCGGCCTTCGCCAGCGCCTTTTGCCACAGGCCGACATCGTGCCACGCGCCGAGCTTCCACCCCACCTGCCTGTAAATCCCCGCGCGTTCGAAGCCGAGGCGTTCGTGGAGGCGGACGCTGGCCTCGTTGGGAAGGGTGATGGCGGCGATCGCCTGGGTGAAGCCTTGGGTTTCGAGGAGGGCGAGCAACGGTTCGTAAAGCCGCCGGCCGAGCCCGCGCCCGCCGGCGCCGGGCCGCAGGTAGACGCTGGTCTCGACGGCGAAGCGATAGGCGGGGCGGTCGCGGAAGCGGGCGGCGTAGGCATAGCCGAGCAGGCTCTCGTCCTCGTCCTCGCCGACGAGCCAGGGATAGAGATCGCCGCCGGCCTCGATCCGCGCCCGCATCGCCGCCTCGCCAGGCGGCTCCGTCTCGAACGAGACCGCGCTCCCGCTGACGAAGGGGGCGTAGATTTCGGCGATGGCCGCGGCGTCGTCGGGCGTCGCGGCCCTCAGCTTCATGCGCCGAGCAGGCGCCAGAGCCAGCCCGTCAGGCCCGAGGCCAGCGGCGCGCGGGGCCGTGCGGAATGTCCGGCGCATTCGAGGCAGCGCGCCTGGATGGCGGCGCCCGAAACCAGCCGCTCGGCCTCGCCGATCGCCGCCAGCATCCTCAGCCTCGGCTTGGCGGCGAGGCGGCTGAACGCGTCGGGCGAGGCTTCCTCCTCGCCGTCGCCGGCGAGCGACATCAAGAGCTGGTCGGCGAAGTCGGGCTCCTTTTCGAGCCACACCGCCTTGGCCTCGCCGGGGTCGAGCTTCGCGCGCCGGGCCGCTTCGCGGACGGCGTCGTCGAGGCCGCCGAACGAGTCGACGAGACGGAGCTGATGGGCGGTGCCGCCGGCCCAGATCCGGCCCTGGGCGATCTGGTCGACCTGGGCGACCGGTATCTTCCTCGCCGCCGAGACCAGGGCGAGGAAGCGCCGGTAGGTGCCGTCGACCCCCATCTGGAGAAGCCGGTCGGCCTCGGGCGAGGGGCCGCGGAGCAGATCCGGCTCGCCCGACAAAGGCGTCGTCTTGACGCCGTCGGCGCCGAGGCCGAGCTTGGTCATCGCGCCCTCGAAGCTCGGCAGGATCCCGAACACGCCGATCGATCCGGTGATGGTCGAGGGCTCGGCGTAGATGCGGTCGCCCGCCGTCGCCACCCAATAGCCGCCCGACGCGGCGACGCTGCCCATCGACACGACGACCGGCAGCCCTTTCGCCTTCGCCACGAGCACCGCCTGGCGGATGCGCTCGGAAGCCAAAGCGGAGCCGCCGCCGGAATCGATTCGGACGACAAGCGCCTTCAGGTCGCGCTCGCGAAGGCCCTTCTCCAGCGCCTTGACGATCGTCTCCGCCCCGGCGGTGCCGAGACCGGCCTCGCCGTCGACGATGTCGCCGGCGACGGTGACGATGCCGATCTCGCCGCCGCTGTCGCTGGCCGGATGGGCCTCGACCCATTTGCGATAGTCGATGCGGTGGAAGCTTCCGGGAAGCTCGTCGTAGCGCTTGCCGGCGATCTCGGCGACGCGGCGGTCGAACGCCTCGCGCTCGCCGATCCGGTCGACGAGGCCCGACCGGAGCGCCGCCTGCGCCATGTCGCCGCCGGCCGTGGCGATTCGGGCCGGCATGTCCGCGATATAGGGGGCGAGCTGGGCCTTGGGCCGCGCCTGGCGGACCTCCTGCTGCCAGCTCTCCCACATGGAGCCGTACACCCCGGTCAGCGCCTCGCGCGCCTCGGGCGACATGTCGGTGCGTGTGAAGGGCTCCACCGCCGCCTTGTAGGTCCCCGCCTTATAGACGTTGGCGGTTATCCCGAGCTTGTCGAGCAGGCCCTTCATGTAGAGATTGGCGCCGCCCGGGCCGGTGACGAGCACCCCGCCCATCGGGTTCAGCCAGAGCTCGCTGGCGTGGGCGGCCAGCAGGTAGCTGTCGTCGTCATAGGCGGTCGCGTAGGCGAGGACCGGCTTGTTGGCCTTCCTCACCGCGTCGAGCGCCTCGCCGACCGCCGCCAGGGTCGCCTGGCCGCCGCCCGAGAAGATGTCGAGGTCGAGCGCCACCATCTGGACCCGATCGTCGGTCGCCGCGGTCTGCAGGGAATGGACGACGTCGCGGAGGCGATATTCGCGCGGGCCGCCCCCGCTGAACACTTCGCTGGCGGTGGCCTGGGCCGGCTGCTCGACGACCGGACCGTCGAGCCGGAGCAGGAGCGCCCCCCGATCGGCCGCGCCGAGCGTCGGCCGGGCCGTCATCGCCGCGTAGAGCAGGGCGAAGAAGAGAAGCATGAACAGGAGGACGAGCCCGTCCTTGATCCCGACGAGCAGCTTCCAGACCTTGCCCGCGAACTTCATCGTCTCACTCTCCGTGTCGTGTCGTCCGAGGGCTAGACCAGCCCCCGGTCGCTGTAAATCGCGGCGGGCGCCGCGGCAAAATTCGAGTGTCCACGCCCTTGACCTGAGATGAACACGCCCTAGATCGGCATCGCTGGCACTCGCGAGAGGCGAGTGCTAACAGTTTCAATCGAAACGGCCCGGCACCCAGATGGGACCGGCCGCCGCCATAACGAAGAGGTGACGCGCATGAATTTTCGTCCGCTCCATGACCGGGTCCTGGTCCGCCGCCTGGAGGCCGAGGAAAAGACGGCCGGTGGCATCATCATCCCCGACACCGCCAAGGAAAAGCCGCAGGAAGGCGAAGTCGTCTCGGTCGGCACCGGCACGCGCGGCGAGGACGGCACGATCACGCCGCTCGACGTCAAGGCGGGCGACAAGATCCTGTTCGGCAAATGGTCCGGCACCGAGGTCAAGCTCGACGGCGAGGACCTGCTGATCATGAAGGAAAGCGACATCCTCGGGATCGTCGGCTGAACCATCCGTCGTCCCAGCGCAGGCTGGGACCCCAGGGGGTGAAAGGCGCCGAGCTCTTCACCCGACGAGACCCCAGCCTTCGCTGGGGTGACGCAATTTTCAAGAAGTAAGGAGCAATCAAAATGGCAGCGAAAGACGTTCGCTTTTCGCGTGACGCCCGCGAGCGCATCATGCGCGGCGTCGACATCCTCGCCGACGCGGTCAAGGTGACCCTCGGCCCCAAGGGCCGCAACGTCGTCCTCGACAAGAGCTTCGGAAGCCCGCGCATCACCAAGGACGGAGTCACCGTCGCCAAGGAGATCGAGCTTAAGGACAAGTTCGAGAACATGGGCGCGCAGATGCTCCGCGAGGTCGCGTCGAAGACCAACGATCTCGCCGGCGACGGCACCACCACCGCCACCGTGCTCGCCCAGTCGATCGTCCGCGAGGGCATGAAGTCGGTCGCCGCCGGAATGAACCCGATGGACCTGAAGCGCGGCATCGATCTCGCCGTCATCAAGGTCGTCGAGGATCTCAAGGCCCGCTCCAAGCCGGTCTCCGGCTCGAATGAGATCGCCCAGGTCGGAATCATCTCGGCCAATGGCGACACCGTCGTCGGCGAGAAGATCGCCGAGGCGATGGACAAGGTCGGCAAGGAAGGCGTGATCACCGTCGAGGAGGCCAAGGGCCTCGAGTTCGAGCTCGACGTCGTCGAGGGCATGCAGTTCGACCGCGGCTATCTCTCGCCTTACTTCATCACCAATCCCGAGAAGATGCAGGTCGAGCTTACCGACCCCTACATCCTCATCCACGAGAAGAAGCTCTCCAACCTCCAGGCGATGCTTCCGATCCTGGAAGCGGTGGTCCAGTCGGGCCGTCCGCTCCTCATCATCGCCGAGGACATCGAGGGCGAGGCCCTGGCCACGCTCGTCGTCAACAAGCTTCGCGGCGGCCTCAAGGTCGCGGCCGTCAAGGCCCCCGGCTTCGGCGATCGCCGCAAGGCGATGCTCGAGGACATCGCGATCCTGACCAACGGCGAGATGATCAGCGAGGA
>JBEVDE010000455.1:0-7384 GCA_040514175.1 Allosphingosinicella sp.
CTTCGACGGCCTCCCGGGCTGGCTGAAGGCGTTCGGCGCTCAGGCGAACGCCACTTATATCAAGGCGGAGGCGGACTTTCCGGTGCCCGGCGGCACCCGCCGCCTGCGCATCCCGGACGTCTCGAAATGGACCTACAACCTCGTCGGCATGTATGAGGCGCACGGCCTCACGCTCCGGCTCGCCTACAACAAGCGCACCGGCTTCCCCGAGGGCGCCCTGTCGGATCGCGGTGGCTACACGCTTCAGGGCCGCGGTCATTCGGTCTCGAGGCTCGACTGGTCGAGCAGCTATGCGTTCAACGACAATCTGACCTTGTTCTTCGACTGGACGAACATCCTCGGCAAGCCGTTCAAGTCGGATATCGTGCGGGTCAATTACAACGGAACCGGAATGGCGACCGGGACGGAGATTTTCCCGCTGGTCGTCCGGTTCGAGGAAACCGTGGTGACGGGCGGGATCCGCTTCCGCTTCTAGATCGACGGGCTACTTCCCCGCCTCGCGCAGGCTCATCCCGATCTGCGGCTTGCCGTCCTTCCAGAACAAAGGCGCGACGTAGAGGTAACGCTTGTCGCCGGCCTTTCGGCAGCCCCTGGTCGCTTCCCAGGCGTGGAAGGCGATGAAGCGGCGGCCGCGGGCTTCGAAGATGCTGGTGTGGCCGGGGCCGCTGAGGCAGCCGGCCTCCTTGTCGTTGAAGCTGTGCAGGATCGGATTTTCGGGCGCGTCCCGGCACGGGCCGAGCGGGCCGGCGCAGGTCGCGTAGCCGGTCGCGTAGCGCGACAGCCGTTCCTTCGGATCCCAGCCGAAGAAAGCGGCGGAGAAGAAGAGCTGATGCCCCGCGGGCGACAGCACCATGGTCGGAGCCTCGACCACCTTCCATTCCCAGTCCTGGTCGTCCTCGACCAGCGCCGCGGGCGCGCCGGCGACGGCGAGGCCGTCATCGGTGAGCCGCTGCCCCCAGATCGCCGTCTTCCTGCCGACGCGGTTCCCGTCGCTCTTGTAATAGAGGTAGAGCTTGCCGTCCCGGTCGCGGAACGGGTTGGCGTCGATGGTGCCGCCGAGGTCGAACTGGCAGACCAGGGGCTCGGCCGAGCCGTCCCTGAACGGCCCCTTGGGATCGTCCGCCGCGGCGACCCCGACGCACTGGACGTTACGCTTGCGGTGGTTGGCGGTGTAATAGAGCAGCCACTTCCCGCCGACCTTCATCACCTCCGGCGCCCAAGTGAAGCCTTCCTTCACCCATGGGGCGAGCTCCGGCATGCCGTCGCGGCGCTTGCCGCCGGGCTCGGCAACCCAGGTCCAGTGGACGAGGTCGCGCGAGCTCAGCATCGGCAGGTTGATCCCGGCGTTGGTCGCATAAGCGATATACTCGCCCTGATGCTCGACGATGTGCGGATCGGGGAAATTGTCCCTGAACACCGGCACGAAGCTCGGCTCGGCGGCCGCGGAAGCGGCGGCCGTCGCGAGCAGCAGGGCCGCCAGAAGTGAGCGCCGGACGGGCATCGCGAACAATCCTCTCGAGGCGGTTGAAGCCGGTGCGGCTTGCGGCAGGGGGCGGAATGCGTCCAACGAAACTTCTTCCTCAGCCGGCCCGCTCGGCATCTTCGATCATGGCCATGACGTCGGCGATGATCGCCGACATCGCCGCCCGCGCGCCGCCGCCGTCGCCCGCCTCGATCGCCGCAAGCACCTTGTGATGGGCGGGCAGGCTCGCGGTCCGGCCCTTGAATCGGTTGGTGAAGCGGATCGAGGTGCGCAAAGCGGTCGCGACGACGTCGCGGAACTGCATGTAGAAGGGATTGGCCGACGCGTTGAGCATGGCGATGTGGAAGGCGATGTCCGCCTCCAGAGTGTCCTCGCCCGAGGCCTCGGCGGCCTCCATCCGCTCATAGCCTCTACGGATCCCGGCGATCGCCGCCGCATCCGCCTCGCGCGCCGCCAGCGCCGCGGCTTCCGGCTCGATCGCGATCCTGAGCTCGCTGAACTGGCGCAGCAGAAGGAGCGAGAATTTGCGCTCGAGCAGCCAGCGCAGGACGTCGGTGTCGAACAAATTCCAGGACGAGGAGGGCTGGACCGTGGTGCCCTTGCGCGGCCGGGCGGTGAGCAGGCCCTTGGCGGTCAGCATCTTGACCGCCTCGCGGGTGACCGAGCGGCTGACGGCATGGTGGGCGGCGAGCTCCGCCTCGGTCGGGAAGCGGCGGCTCTCATAGACGCCGGTGACGATATCGCGGCCGAGCGCCTCGAGCATCGAGAAGGTCAGGTTTCGGCCCGCGCCCTCGCCGCGCCCGCCAGCTTCCTCCACGGCCGTCATCCGCTCCCACGCTCCCCGCTCGACCTGCCGTTTATCCTATAATTACTTCCTCGCGACCGCACCAGCGCCGTCCGCCCGGCTCCCGAAATCCGCATAGGCGGCGGCGCAGCTCGCCAAGCTCCAGCGAGCCTTCTCAAGCCTTTAGATATTGGTGTCTGACACCGATTATCAGAGGAACGGATCCACGATCTCGCGCCGCCCGACCAGGAAGGCGTCGGCGACGATCCGGAGGGGCTCGCGGTCGACGTCGCTCTGCCGGGCTTCGACGAGCTCGGCGAAGCGGGCGTAGAGCGCGGGATATTCGCCGGGCCCCTCGGCCGCCCGGGCCTCGCCGTCGAGGATCATCCGGGCGCCGCCGTCGAGAAGCTCGAGCACGCTCCCGTCCCCGGTTTCGACCCGGATCGTCCAGCGCTCGCCCTCGGTGAAGCGCCAGTCCAGGTCGGCCGTGAACCGGCCGGCCTCGCCCTCGAAGGCGATATTGGCGGCGATCGGGGTCTGCCTGTTCTCCGGGAAGGACAAGGTCGCTTCGCGGACGAACAGCCGCGACGGCAGGATCCGGGTGGCGATGGACAAAGCGTTGATTCCCGGATCGAAGATCCCGAAGCCGCCGGGCGCCCAGATCCATTCCTGGCCGGGATGCCATTTGCGCACGTCCTCGTGCCAGCATATCCGGAGGGCGCTCACCGTCTTTCCGGCAAGCGCCGCTCTGGCGCCGGCGACGGCCGCGGCGTGCTGCGAATGCCAGGCGGTGAACAGGGTCCGGCCGGCCTCCCGCCCGAGACGCTCGATCTCCTCGATCTCGCCCAGGGTCGCCGCCGGCGGCTTTTCGAGCAGGACGTCGAGCCCGGCCGCGAACGCGGCTTGGGCGATGGCGAGGCGCACGGTAGGGGGCGTGCAGATCGCGACGGCGTCGAGCTCGCCGGCCATGGCATCGAGCATCGCCTCGGTGGAGGGGAAGACCGGCACGCCCGGGTCGGCCGGCGCCCGCGGGCTCACCACCGCGGCGAGGACGAAGCTCGGATCGGCGGCGATGGACGGCGCGTGCTGGTCCCTGGCGATCTTGCCGTAACCGACGATGGCGATCCGGATCGGCATTGGGGCTCCTGGCTTGGGTTGGGCGCTCGATGGGGCGGTTGGCGGCCGGAGGCAAGAACCGGCGGGCGCGGCAAAGGATGCCAGGGCCGGGCCGATCGGCTATGGGACGGCGAGGGAGGACTTGCGCATGGCCGATCAATCCGCCGCCAGGCTCGTCGCCGACGAGGGCGAGGCCCGCCGAATCTTCGACCTCCAGCATGAAGCCTCCCGCCGGGGGCCCGCCGCCGGCCTCGAGCTGCGGCGCGACCGGCTCGAGCGGCTGCGCTCAATCGTCGCCGGCAACGAGGCGGCGCTTGCCGAGGCCATTTCGAACGATTTCGGAACCCGCTCGCGGACCGAGACCGAACTGCTCGAGATCGTCCCGACCCTGAACGCGATCCGGCACGCCCGCCGGCATCTGGCGAGGTGGATGCGCCCCGAACGGCGCCGCGTTGACCCGCTCTTCCAGCCGGCCAGCGCCCGGGTGAGGCACGAGCCGCTCGGCGTGATCGGGATCATCTCGCCCTGGAACTACCCGCTCCAGCTCGCCCTCTCGCCTCTCGTCGACGCGCTTGCGGCGGGAAACCGGGCTATGGTCAAGCCGTCCGAGCTGACGCCCGCTTTCTCGGAGCTTCTCCGGCGCCTGGTCGCCGAGCGGTTCGACGAGGCCGAGGTGGCGGTGATCACCGGAGGAGTCGAGATCGGGCAGGCCTTCGCCTCGCTGCCGTTCGATCATCTGCTGTTCACCGGCTCGACCGCGGTCGGGCGCAAGGTCTATCAGGCCGCCGCCGCCAATCTGGTGCCGGTGACGCTGGAGCTGGGCGGCAAGTCGCCGACCCTCGTCTGCCCGGGTTACGATCTCGCAAGGGCGGCGCGGAGCATCGCCTTCGGCAAGTTCGTCAACGCCGGCCAGACCTGCATCGCGCCCGATTATGTGCTGGTGCCGGAAGGGCAGGAGCGGGCCTTCGCCGACGCGGTGATGGCGCAGGTGCGGCGCTCCTATCCGGCCATCGCCGGCAATGACGATTATTCCGGGCTGATCAGCGAGCGCCACCGGCGGCGCCTCGCCGAGGCGATCGAGGCGGCCCGGGCGGGCGGCGCCGTCGTGCTCAGTCACGAGGACGAAGGGGCGAGGGCGGAAGGAAAGATCGGTCCGACGATCCTGCTCGGAGCGCCGGAGTCCAGCCTGTTCCTTACCGAGGAGATATTCGGGCCGGTGCTTCCGATCCTGCCCTACCGAAGCCTCGACGAGGCGATCGCCTTCGTCGCGGCCCGCGAGCGGCCGCTGGCGCTCTACTGCTTCAGCAACAGCCGCCGGGAGCGCGAGCGGGTGCTCGACGGGGCGATCTCCGGCGGGGTCACGCTCAACGGCACGCTGATGCACGTCGCCCAGGAGAATCTCCCCTTCGGCGGCGTCGGGGCGAGCGGGATCGGCGCCTATCACGGCCAAGAAGGCTATAAGCGCTTCAGTCACGCGCGTGCCGTCCACCGCATCGGCTTCATCAACGTCTTCGAGCGGCTCGGCCCGCCCTGGGGGAAGATGGCGAAGGGGCTCGGGAAGCGCCTGGCCAAGCGGCGCTGAAGACCGGCGCAGAGTGAAGCACGCGCGAGCGGCCCCGCGCGCCGAGGCGCATTGAACTCGCCGCATAACCCTCCTATCAGTTTGAAACTCAAACGAAAATCCTGAAGGGAAACACATGGCCGCCTACGTCAATCCGACCGGCTCGGTGAACGGCACGTCGGCGGCGGACAGCTTCCTGTTCAATGCGCCCCTTAATGCCTGGGTGACGATGGACGCGCTCGGGGGGGTCGATCAGCTGACCGTCGACCGAAGCGCCGGACCGGCCTCGTGGTTTTATGCGCGGGACGCCTTCAACAGCGGGATCTTCTCCGGGACCGTCAATTCCGGGCCCTATGACCCCCAGCTCACTTATTACAACGTCGAGGGCGTGACGTTCGTCGGGTCGGCCCTCGTCGACTATTTCGACGTCAAGATCGGGCGCTTTTCCTCCAATCTGTCGATGGACATCGACGGCGGCGCCGGCGTGGACACGCTCGTGCTCGACTTCCAGACCCTGGATACGGATGTCGTCTTCCAGGTCGTAAACGGAACGATCACGAGCGGTCTCGGCACCTTCGCCAATCTCGAAAGGTTCACCATCTACGCCGGCTCGGGCGACGACCTTATCCGGACCGGCGACGAGGGCGACTCCATTTATGCCTATGGCGGGTCGGACGATATCCGCACTGGCGCGGGGGACGATTCGGTCTATTCCGAATCGGGCGGCGATTATGTCGACCTCGGCGCCGGCGGTTACGATACCTTCAACGGGAATTACGGCGCCGACACCGCGGCGCTCGTCATCGAAATCGGGACGGCGGTCACGGTTTCCAACGGAGTCACGGTGCTCAACGCCGAGTCCGTCTACATCGGCGGCGGCCTGGGCAATGACAGCTTCATCGTCAGCCGCAGCGGATCGATGATGCTCTACGGCAACTCGGGATCGGATTCGCTGACCTATTCGGCGCCGTTGACGGCGAGTCAGAATTTCCTGGTCATCGGCTCCGGTAACAGGGTTTCGGGAGGGGCGGGCTTCACCGGCTTCCAGGACATGGAGCAGGTCCAGCTCACCGGCGGCGCCTATGACGACAGCTTCGAGGTGATCGGCCTGTACGCGCCCGCCGCCGTCCGGCTCGACGGCGCGGGCGGCGAGGATGTGCTCCGCGCGCGTTGGTCCGAATATGCCGACGTCACCTCCTTCGTCGTCCAGCCGGACGGCATGATCGTCACCAATCGCGGCGAGTTCATCTCCTTCGAGAGGTTCTATCTCACCGGCGGAAGCTCGGCCGACGTCCTCACGACCCAGGGCGGGAATGACGGCCTCGACGGGGCCGGGGGCGACGACCGGCTCGACGGCGGCGCCGGCGCGGACTGGCTCGGCGGCGCCGACGGCAACGACCAGCTTTTCGGCGGCGTCGGCATTGATGAGCTCAATGGCGATTCCAACGACGATTTTCTCGACGGCGGAACCGGCGCGGACAAGATGTGGGGTGGGCCGGGCAACGACGTCTATGTCGTCGACGATGCCGGCGATACGGTCACCGAGGCCTTCGCGAACGGCGGCGTGGACGAGGTCCGGACGACCCTAGCCGCCTATGTTCTGGGGGCGGACATCGAGATCCTGACCGGCCTGTCGGCGACCGGCCAGACGCTCACCGGCAATGCCGGCAACAACGTCGTCAACGGCGGCGCCGGCAACGACGTGCTTCGGATGCAGGGCGGCGGCGACGATACCGTCAATGGCGGCGCGGGCAGCGACAACATCTTCTTCATCGGTTCGCTGACCTCGGCGGACGTGATCAACGGCGGCTCGGAGACGGATACGCTCGTCCTCCAGGGGCCTTATGGTTCGTTGACCCTGACCGCCAACATCATCGAGATCGAGAACATCTCTATCCTCGGCGGCAACAACACCAACTTCAGCGAGCCGGGGACGAACCGCTACGATTACGTGCTCACCACCAACGACGCGAACTTCGCGGCGGGTCTTCAGGTCCGGATCAACGGCGCGGCCTTGCTCGCCGGCGAGGACTTCACCTTCGACGGCTCGGCGGAGACCGACGCCAAGTTCGTCGTCTTCGGCGGCAAGGGGGTGGACACTCTGACCGGCGGCCTCGGCCACGACATCTTCTTCTATGCCGAGGACGGCCGGTTCGCGACCGGCGACACGGTCAACGGCGGACCGGGCTATGACGGCATGTTCCTGAGAGGGAATTACACGATCGACTTCAACGCGCCGGGCTACACCGGCCTGTTCACCAACATCGAGAACCTCACGCTGACCTCGGCGACCGACGAGCGCTACGCGAGGGGAGGGGGGAGCGAGTTCGACTATAATCTCGTCCTGTCGAATGCGATCGTGAAGCCCGGCGAGACGCTGACCGTCTCGGGCGCCCTGCTGATGACCACCGAGACGATGATCCTCGACGCCAGCCAGGAG
>JBEVDE010000032.1:0-6549 GCA_040514175.1 Allosphingosinicella sp.
CACGGCGCCAAGCCGGCGCTGTCGGGCAAATGGTTCAACGCCGTCCAGTACGGCGTCCGCCGCGACGACGACCGCATCGATTTCGACCAGGTCGAGGCGCTGGCGAAAGAGCATAAGCCCAGGCTGATCATCGCCGGCGGCTCGGCTTACCCGCGCCATATCGACTTCGCCCGCTTCCGCGCCATCGCCGACGAAGTCGACGCGATCTTCATGGTCGACATGGCCCATTTCGCCGGCCTCGTCGCGGCGGGCGAGCATCCCTCTCCCTTCGGCCACGCCCATGTCGTCACCACCACCACCCACAAGACTTTGCGCGGGCCGCGCGGCGGAATGGTCCTCACCGACGACGAGGCCATCGCCAAGAAGATCAACTCGGCCGTCTTCCCCGGCCTCCAGGGCGGGCCGCTGATGCACGTCATCGCCGCCAAGGCGGTCGCATTCGGCGAGGCCCTGCAGCCCGGGTTCAAGAGCTACGCCCGGGCCGTCATCGCCAACGCCCAGGCGCTGGCCGGCCGACTCAAGGAGCGCGGCGCCGATCTCGTCTCCGGCGGCACCGACACCCATCTCGCCCTCGTCGATCTGAGGCCGCTCGGGATCACGGGCAAGGATGCCGACGAAGCGCTCGAGCGCGCCTCGATCACCTGCAACAAGAACGGCATCCCGTTCGATCCTTTGCCCCCGGTCAAGACCAGCGGCATCCGCGTCGGCTCGCCGGCCGGAACCACTCGCGGCTTCGGCATCGCCGAGTTCCGCGACATCGCCGACATGGTCGCCGACGTGCTCGACGGCCTTCGCGAGAACGGCGAGGAGGGCAACGGCGCCGTCGAGGCCGAAGTGAAGGTCCGGGTTCGCGCGCTCTGCGCCCGATTCCCGATCTACCAGGACCAATAGTGCGCTGCCCCTTCTGCTCCCACGAGAACAGCCAGGTTAAGGACAGCCGCCCGACCGAGGACGGCGCCTCGATCCGCCGCCGCCGCCAGTGCGAGGAATGCTCGGCCCGCTTCACCACCTTCGAGCGGGTGCAGCTGCGCGACCTGACGGTGGTCAAGGCCGGCAGCCGCCGCGAGCCGTTCGACCGGACCAAGCTCGAACGCTCGATCGCCATCGCCTGCCGCAAGCGGCCGGTCCCGCCCGAGCGGATCGACCGCCTGGTCTCCTCCCTCCAGCGCCAGATCGAGACCAGCGGCGACAGCGAGATCGCCTCGAACCGGATCGGCGAGCTGGTGATGGACGGTTTGAAGGCGCTCGATCCGGTCGCCTACATTCGCTTCGCCAGCGTCTACAAGGACTTCACCGAAGCGAAGGATTTCGAGGAATTCGCGGGCTCGGTCGGCGAAGCCGGCAAGGAGTGAGCCCGCGGCCCGCGATCGTCCTCGTCCGGCCGCAGCTGGGCGAGAATATCGGCAAGGCCGCCCGGGCCATGCTCAATTTCGGTCTTACCGACCTCAGGCTGGTGACGCCAAGGGACGGGTGGCCCAATCCGTCGGCTGGGCCGGCCGCATCGGGCGCGGACATCGTCCTGGAGCGGGCGCGGGTCTTTCCCAGCGTCGCCGAGGCGGTCGGCGACTGCGCCCATGTCTACGCCACCACGGTGCGCAAGCGCGGCCTCGTCGTGCCGGTGGTGACGCCCCAGGAAGCGGCGCTCGAAATCCGCGCGCAGGCGCAGCCCAGCGCCATCCTGTTCGGCGCCGAGCGGTCGGGGCTCGAGACCGACGAGGTCGCGATCGCCGGCAAGATCGTCACGGTGCCGGTCAATCCGGATTTCACCTCGCTCAACCTCGCCCAGGCCGTGATCCTGATCGCCTACGAATGGTCGAAGCACGAGGCGCTGGCGGTGCCGACGCTGGGCGACCCGGCCGAGCCGCGGGCCAGCCACGATCAGCTCGAGGGGCTGATCGGCCAGCTCGACGAGGCGCTGGTCGATGCGGATTATTTCCACCCGCCCGACCGCACCCCGGCGACCCGCAACACGATCCGGACCCTCCTCACCAAGGCGGGCTGGTCGAACCGCGAGGTGCAGGCGATGCGCGGCATCATCCGCGCGCTCGTCGCGTCTCGTCAGCGCCGAAGATAGTCGAAGCGGGCGAATTCGTAGGCGATCGAGGCTTCGACGAGTTGCTCGTACAAGTCCGCCGCGACATGGACCGGCACTCCATGCTTGCGCGCCAGCCGCTCGACATTGGCGAGGACCTGCGCCTTGCGCCCCTCGTCCCGGACCGCACCACGCTCCGGCTTGATCCTGGCCGCGGCGTCCATGTAGCGGAAGCGCTCGCCGATCAGGGCGACGATCTCCTCGTCGAGCCGGTCGACGCCGTGGCGGACCTCGGCCATATTTGTGCAGGCTTGTGGGCGGGTGCGTTCGGAGCTCATCCGCGCTCTTTAGCGCACGCCGAAACCCTGTCGAGGTTGACTTTGGCGGCTCCAGCGGCCATCTGCCGCGCTTCGCAATTGGCCCCGCACCCCGGTG
Organism: Allosphingosinicella sp.; assembly: GCA_040514175.1. Taxonomy (GTDB): domain Bacteria; phylum Pseudomonadota; class Alphaproteobacteria; order Sphingomonadales; family Sphingomonadaceae; genus Allosphingosinicella. The sequence goes on from JBEVDE010000032.1 coordinate 2,468, forward strand.
AAGCGGTGGCCGCGTATGACAACAGGTCATGCGGTGCGGTTCCGGGAATGTCGAAACAAGCAGATTGGACCCGAAATGAGCAAGCGCAGCAGCGCCAAGTATAAACTCGACCGCCGGATGGGCGAGAACGTCTTCGGACGGCCCAAGAGCCCCGTCAACAAGCGCGAATACGGCCCCGGCCAGCACGGCCAGCGCCGCAAGGGCAAGATGTCAGACTTCGGCATCCAGCTTCGCGCTAAGCAGAAGCTGAAGGGCTATTACGGCGACGTCACCGAGAAGCAGTTCAAGCGCACCTACACCGAGGCCGCCCGGATGAAGGGCGACACCGGCCAGAATCTGATCGGCCTGCTCGAGCGCCGCCTCGACATGATCGTCTACCGCGCCAAATTCGCGCCGACGATCTGGGCCGCCCGGCAGCTGGTCAGCCACGGCCACATCCGGGTCAACGGCACGAAGTGCAACATCGCCTCGCGCCGGGTCAATGTCGGCGACGAGATCACGCTCGGCTCCAAGGCGCAGGAGATGGCGCTGGTGATGGAGGCGCAGGGCCTCGCCGAGCGCGACATCCCCGAATATGTCGCCCCCGACGGCACCGCCAAGGCGACCTTCACCCGCGTGCCCACGCTGGACGAGGTCCCCTATCCGGTGCGGATGGAGCCGAATCTGGTCGTCGAGTTCTACTCGCGCTGACCGGCCGGAATCGCTGGAAGAATTGAAGGGCGGCCCCCAGCGGGGCCGCCCTTTCTTATTGGATGCCGAGCGCCTTGCGAAGGAAGGCGTCGCTCCGCCTGAGCATCTCGGCGCGGGCGAGGCTGTCCTCGATCTGGTGGTCGAGGCCGGCATAAGTGACGAGCTCGCTCTGGGCGCCGGCCGCCTTGAGACGGTCGTTCATCATCCGCGACTGGTTGATGCCGACGTTGAGATCCATGTCGCCGTGGAAGAGCAGCACCGGCACCTTGATCTTGCCGGCATTCTGCGCCGGCGAGCCTTCCCGGATATGCGGCCCGCTGCCGACGAAGCTGCGCACGATCCGGTAATTGGAGAAATCCGCCGAATCCTTGACCAGGGTGGCGAGATCGGTGACCGGCGCGATGGCGACCACCGCCTTGAACAGGCCGGGATCGACGACCTCGGATTGAAGCGCCGCATAGCCGCCATAGGACCAGCCGACGATGGCGAGCTTGGCGGGATCGGCGATGCCCTGGCCGACCAGCCACCGGCCGGCGTCGTTGACGTCGCCGATCGCGGTTCGCCACGATTGGAAGCCGTTCTTCTGGTACCAGGAATCGCCATAGCCCGAAGAGCCGCGATAATTGGGCTGGAGCACCGCATAGCCGCGATTGGCGAAGAACTGGGCGAGCCAGTCGAAGCCCCATTCGTCGCGCGAGCTCGGGCCGCCGTGCGGCATCACGATGGCGGGGAGGCCCTTGCCGTCGCTCCCGGGCGGAAGCGTCAGATAGGCGGGGACCTCGGTGCCGTCCGCGGCCTTGTAGCGAACCGGCTTCACGGTCGCGAGCTTCGTGCCTTCCAGCGGCGGCCGCGATATCATCAGCTCGCCAAGCTGCCGGGCGGCCTTGTCGTAGAGATAATAGCGGCCCGGATCGGTGTCGCTCCCGGCCCAGAGCAGGAGCTTGCTCTCGTCGGCGCTGGAATCGACGAAGCGGATCAGGGGCAGGCCCGGAAGCGCCTTGGACAGCGACTTGCCCAGAGCGGCCAGGGCCGGATCGAAATAGACCGCCTCGCGCTTTTCGAGCGCATAGGTGGCGCCGACGACCCGGTGGGCGCGCCCGATCCGGACCGTCCCGGCCACGTCGACCTGGGGGTGGGCGAAGACCAAAGTCTCCTTCTTGGAGCCGTCGAGGGCGATGCTGTAAAGCGCCTGGCGGCCGCCCGCCCCCGGCTTGTAGACATAGGCGACGTCGAGGTCGGGATCGACCGCGATCGGATAGAATCCGGTATTGCTGTTGTAGTCGAAGGTGCCGAGCGGCTTCCAGTCGCGCGAGGTCTTGGTCCGGTAATAATAAGTGACCTTGCCGCTGGCATAGCCGGTGGCTCCGGCGACGTCGGTGATGGCCATGATCCGGACGGTGCCGCGGCCGTCGCTGATATAGTCGGTGGCATTCGGCTTGGCGGGCTCGACCGTCCGGCTTTGCAGATTGGCGGTATCGATCCGGTCGACGCCATAGCCCTCGCGCTTGTCCTCGACATGGGTGCCGATCTTGCCTTCCGGCACATATTGGCGGCCCATCAGGATCGAGCCTTCATTGCCCGGCTGCCAGTCGATCACCTCGCCGCCGCTCTGGGAGACGTAGAGGTCGTCGGCGCGCGACCGGCGGCTGACCAGCTTGACGTTGGTGCCGTCGGCATTGAGGGCGACGAGGCGGGTCGCGAACATCGCCTGGCCCGGCACGATCTTGTCGACCACCATGTAGATCGTGCAGATCAGGCGTTGCTCGGAAACCCAGCCGCAGCCGCTCAGCCGCTCGGGCTTGCCGTCGGCGCTCAGCGCCAGGAAGGGTTCCGCCTCGCTGCCTACGTCGACCGTATAGAGCAGGGTCGATCGCCCCGGCCCGGGGGCGATGAAGGCCACCCTCTTGCCCGAGGGTGAAAGCGCGATGTCGAGCACGGCCTCCCGCGCGCCGAACGCCGCCGGCGGATCGGCCGGACCGGCCGCCGCCACGGGCGCCGCCGCCGAGACGAGGAGAAGCGCCGCGAAGGCGCCCTGTGAAAAAATCCGAAACATGACTACCCCCAATCGCTTAGGCCCCTAACCCAAGCCGGTCGTCTTGATGACACCGACCCTTGCCCGGCGCAAGCTTGCACGCGCAAAATCTAGCTGCCATGGGACGCAGCCGGGTGGGGACGAGAGGAGAAATGTCCGTGTCGCTTCGATCCCTCGCCGCGCCCGCCGCGGCCGCTCTGCTGCTCGCCGCCTGCGCGACCGCGCCGCGCGAGCGGAGCGCGCAAGGCCCCTATTCCGGCCCGCCCATCTCGCTCGCGACCCTGACCACGGCGACCCAGATCCTGTCCTCCGACGAATATGAGGGCCGGGCTCCCACCACCAAGGGCGAGGACAAGACGGTCGCCTACATCGCCCAGCGCTTCGAGCAAGCGGGCCTCCAGCCGGGCAATAAGAGCAGCTGGTATCAGGACGTCCCGATGGTCGAGATCTCGACCACGCCGTCGCCGCTCAGGATCACCGGCGGAGGCGCTCCGCTCGCCTTCGGCTGGCGCACCGACTTCGTCGCCAACACCTATCGTGTCGCGCCGAAGGTCGAGCTCGAGAACAGCGAGATGGTCTTCGTCGGCTACGGCATCAACGCGCCCAAGCGCGGCTGGAACGATTATGCCGGTATCGACGTGCGCGGGAAGACGGTGATCATCCTCGTCAACGATCCGGACTGGCAGGAATCCGGTCTCGAGGGTCCGTTCAACGGCAAGGCGATGACCTATTACGGCCGCTGGACCTACAAATATGAGGAGGCGGCGCGGCAGGGCGCCGCCGGAGCCCTCATCGTCCACGATTCCGAGCCGGCCGCTTATGGCTGGAACGTGGTGCAATCCTCCTGGACCGGCCCTCAATACAATCTCGACGAGCCCGGCGGGCATATGGACCAGTCGAAGGTGATCGGCTGGCTGACCAACCCGGCGGCGCAGCGCCTGCTCGCCGCCTCCGGCCAGGATCTCGCCGCGCTCAGCGCCGCGGCGAAGCGGCCGGGCTTCAAGGCGGTGCCGCTCGCGACCCGGGCCTCGGTGAGCCTGACCAACACGGTCAAGCGCCAATCCTCCCGCAACGTCGTCGGAATCCTCCCCGGCGCCAGGCGGCCCGGCGAATATGTCCTCTACACCGCCCATTGGGACCATCTCGGCCGCTGCGACGCCGATTCCTCGGGCGACGACATCTGCAACGGCGCCCTCGACAACGCGACCGGCACCGCCGGCCTGATCGCCTTGGCCGAGGCCCAGGCCAGGCGGGGCAATGCCGAGCGCTCGATCGTCTTCCTGGCGGTGACGGGCGAGGAATCGGGCCTGCTCGGCTCCAAATTTTATTCCGAGAATCCGATCTTCCCGCTCGCGCAGAC
>JBEVDE010000083.1:0-5214 GCA_040514175.1 Allosphingosinicella sp.
GCTACATCACCCTGGCGGGGGGCCCGGTGAAGGGGCAACCCTGGAGCTTCGAGCTCAACACCCTCGAGCCGCGCGGGCCGAAGCAGGCGCATTTCCGGATGATCTGGCAGGACGTGAAGCCCGACAGCCTGACCTGGCGCTGGCAGCAGCGGCAGGCGGACGGAAGCTACACGGATGTGTGGGTGATCGATTACAAAAGGCGGAAGTGATTCATCCTCCCCATCGAAGATGGGGAGGGGGACCGCCCGGAGGGTGGTGGAGGGGTAAAAGCGCAGGCCTGAGCGGTCTCGCGCTCGATCCGCGGACTTCTCGGCAGCTACCCCTCCACCATGCTTCGCATGGTCCCCCTCCACATGCTTCGCATGGGGAGGATCAGCGCCGCCACTTCCTCCGATCCGCCAGGATCGCCTTTGCCGCATTATGCCCCGGCGCGCCCGTCACGCCGCCGCCCGGATGCGCTCCCGCCCCGCACAGATAGAGGCCCGCGAGCGGCATCCGGTAATCCGCGTGGCCGAGCATCGGGCGGGCGGAGAAGAGCTGGTCGAGGCCCATCTTGCCGTGGAAGATGTCGCCGCGCGGGACTCCGAAGCGCTGCTCGAGGTGCCAGGGGGAGAGCGCCAGGCGGCCGGTCACCGAGGCCTTGAAGCCGGGGGCGTAGCGGTCGACATGGGCGATGACATGGTCGGCGGCCTCGTCCACCCGCGCTTCCCAGCCGCCTTCGACCTCGTAGGGGAAATGCTGGCAGAACAGGCTGGCGACGTGGCTTCCGGGCGGGGCGAGGCTGTCGTCGAGGGTCGAGGGGATCAGCATCTCGACGATCGGCTCGCGCGCCCAGCCTTCGGTCCGGGCGCTGGTGTAGGCGCGGTCCATATAGGGGAGCGACGGGGCGATGATGATCCCGGCGGTGAGGTGGTCGCCGGGCTCGGGCAGGCCGGTGAAGCGGGGAAGCTCGGACAAAGCGACGTTCATCCGGAAGGTCGCGGATTCGGCGCCCCAGCCGGCCATCCGGCGCGAGATTTCGGGGGCGACGGCGCCTTCGGGAAGAAGGCTGCCGAACAGGAAGGCGGGGTTGACGTTCGCCGCCACGGCCCTGGCCCGGTAGGTCTTTCCGCCGGCCACGGCGCCGGCCGCCCGGCCGCGCTCGACGATGATCTCCTCGACCGGCGAATCGAGGATTATCTCGACCCCTTTCGAGCGCGCGGCCTTCGCCATCGCCTGGGTGATCGCGCCCATGCCGCCGATCGCATGGCCCCAGGCGCCGGCCACGCCCGCCGCCTCGCCGAACAGATGGTGGAGAAGGACGTAGGCGGAGCCGGGGTCGTAGGGGCTCGCATAATTGCCGACGACCGCGTCGAAGCCGAACAGGGCCTGGACGATATCGGTGCTGAAATAGCGGTTCAGGATGTCGGCGGCGGATTTGGTGAAGAAGTCGAGCAAATTGCGCTGCTCCTCCGAGCTCATGCCGCGCACCGAATTGCCGAGCTTCAGGGCGGCGAGCACGTCGGCGAGGCCGCCGCCGGCATTGGGCGGCGCGCGCAAGATCCAGTCGCGAAGGATGGCGACGACCGAGCCCAGCGCCTCGGAATAAGCGTCATAGCCATCGGCGTCCTTCGCCGAATGGCGTTCGATCTCGCGCCGGGTGAGGCCGCCGCGGCCGGAGAGGAGATGGTCGGCGCCGAGCGTGGGGAGGAAATTGTCGATCCTGCGGAGCACGACCTTCAGGCCGTGCTCGTAGAGCCGCATGTCCTCGATCACCTTCGGGTTCAAAAGGCTGACCGTGTAGGCCGCGGTCGAGTTGCGGAAGCCGGGGTGGAATTCCTCGGTCACCGCCGCGCCGCCGACGACGGAACGGCGCTCGAGCATGGTGATCTTGAGTCCCTTCGAGGCGAGATAATAAGCGCAGGCGAGGCCGTTATGGCCGGCGCCGATGATGAGCACGTCGGAGGTCATGGCCGGGGCCTACAGCAAGGGCGGGAGGTAGCAAATGGGAGAGCGACGTGCCATTTTCACCGCGCCAGCTGCTCCAGCGGCAGCGCCAGGCTCGCCTTGAGGCGGCGCTTGACGAAGCTGGTTTCGTAGCGGCGCACCGCGCGCTGGCCGGCGAGCATGTCGTCGGCGAACAGGTTGAACGCCTCCATGTCGGCGACGACGACGAGCAGGAGGATGTCGAACGCGCCCGAAATCTCGAGGCAGAACTGGATGTTCTCGGACGCGGCGAGAAGGCGCTTGAAGCTCGCCACCTCGGTCAAGGCGTGACGCTCGAGCTGGACGTGGATTACCGCCGACAAGGGATGGCCGACCGCCGGCTCGGCGACGATGGCGACGTCGCCGGCGATCGCCCGCGAGGCGCGAAGCTGGCGAAGGCGCCGCGCCACGGCCGAGGGCGACAGGCCGACGCGCTCGGCCAGAAGGTCGGCGGTGAGCTGGTTGTCGGACTGCAGGCAGGCCAGGAGCTTGATGTCGAGCTGATCGAGCTTCTTGTCCATTCAGGCATCCTCACCGGCCTTTCCGCCACAAACTGGCGCAGCCGATAATATGTTTGCCTGAAATTGCCGCGAGACCAAGCGATAACCTTGAGCAGGGATGTCAGGCTTTCGAGTGGGGAGAAGATTATGAAGCGGACCAGCGGGATAGCGCTGTTCGTCGCCGGCCTGGCGCTGTCGCCGGGCATGGCCGGGGCGCAGCCGGTCGCGGCTCCGGCGGCGGCTGCGCCGACGGACGGGCGCGCGACGGTCGCCGCCTTGCGCAAGGTGCTGGCCGAGAATTACGTCCTTCCCGACGTTCGGGCGAAGCTCGACGCCGCGCTCGGCAAGGCGCTGGCCGCGGGGCGTTACGACGTCTCCGAGCCCGGCGTCCTGGTCGAGCGGGTCAATGCCGATCTCGCCGCCGTCACGCCCGACAAGCATCTCGGCATGAGCTACGACCCCCAACAGGCCGCTCAGCTGTCCGGAGCGCCGCGCCAGGACGACGGGCCCGCGACCGCCGAACAGCTTCGGGTGGCGCGGCTTCGCAACCACGGCATCGTCGAGCTGAAATGGCTGCCGGGCAATGTGCGCTACATGGAATTGCGCGGCTTCATGTGGACGGGCCCGGAGAGCGCGCGCGCCTATGACGACGCGATGCGCTTCCTCAGCGGCGGCGACGCGGTGATCATCGATTTGAGGCGCAACGGCGGCGGCAGCCCCGACGCGGTCCAATATCTGGTCAGCCATTTCATGGAGCCCAACCGGCCGCTCGTCACTTTCCATATGGGCGCGTCTCAGGTCGACAAGCTCGCCACCCTGGCGTCGCTGCCGGCGGGGCGGATGGTCGGCAAGCCGCTGTACGTTCTGACCAGCGGCAACACCGCCAGCGCGGCGGAGGAGTTCACCGGCCATGTCGCCGGCTTCAAGCTCGGCGAGGTGATCGGCGACACCACCGCCGGAGCCGGCTTCCGCAACACCTTCTTCCCGCTCCCCGGCGGCTATCTGGTCAGCGTCTCGGTCGGCCGTGCCGTGCTCGCCTCGACCGGCAAGGATTGGGAAGCGGTCGGGATCGCGCCGACCGTCCCGATCTCCGCCGCCAAGGCGCTCGATCTCGCCACGGCCCGGGCGACGGGCCGGATCGCGGCGGCGGCGTCGCCGCAGGACAGGGCGGCGCTCGAGGCGTCGGCCCGGGTGCTGGCCGCGAAGGTGCAGCCGGTCGCCACCGCCCTTCCGCTCGCGGCCTATGCCGGCAGCTTCGGGGAGCGCAAAGTGTGGGTGGAGGGCGAAGGCCTGGCCTATCAGCGCGAGGGCGGGCCCAAGCTCGCCCTGGTCGCGGTCGGCCCCAACCTCTTCGCCTTCGAGAACGATCCGGCGACCCGGGTCGAGTATAAGGTGGCCGGGGATTCCGCCACCGGCTTCGAGCTTCAGCGCGGCGACGGCAGCAAGGTGGAAGCGGTGCGGACGCCTTGAGTAAATCCTCCCCGGCATTTGCCGGGGAGGGGGACCGCGCGCAGCGCGGTGGAGGGGTTCTTCCGATGCCGTAGAACCCCTCCACCAGGCTTCGCCTGGTCCCCCTCCCCGCGAAATCGCGGGGAGGATTTAGGGCGCAGGCCTCTCCCCAAGCGTCCTGCAGAGCCAGGCGTTCACGGCGAAGCGGTAATCCTCGAAGCCGCAGTCGGCGCAGCTCACCCGGCGCACTTCGTGGCGGACCCAGGAGGGGAAGACGACGAGGCTGTTCTGCTCGGGCTGGAACTCGACATAGTCGCCCGCCGCATTGTGGTCGCCAAGCCGGTAGAGACGAAGGGTGCCGCCCGAGAAACGCTTCGGCTCGCGATGGAAATAATAGACGGCGCTGATCAGCCGGTCCTGAGTGCCGCTCTTGTCGCCGCCGAGCGGCTGGCGGCCCTTGCCGACCGGAATGTCGCTGTGATGGGCGAAAAAGGCGCCGTCGCCATGGGCGGCGACCTCGAGCTCGACGAACTCGACCTCGAACGGCCTCGTGCCGGTGCGGCGGAAGATATCGGCGAGACGCTCGTCGAGCCGCCGCTCCAGCACCGCCCGGTGCGGCCCGAGATCCTTGAGCCGCTCGGCGATCCGCCTCTTGGGATCGAGGACATGGCCGGTGAGCCGGGCGGGCTCGAAGCGCTCGCGACTGGCGATCGACCAGTCGAGCAGAGCCCGATGCTCGGCCGGGTCCAGGAAATCCCGATATTGGTGGCAGGGCGGCAGCGGCCGCTGGGGCAGGGTCGCCATCGCTCAGCCGTTCGGCCGGGCCTTCGGGAAGCCGCCCCAGGCCCGGTCGTAATCGGGCTGGAGGCCGCCCTCCGGGGTCATCGCGAAGCGGGTGGGGCGGAACGGCCAGCAGCTTTCGACCATGAAGGCCAGAGTGTCCTCGATCCTGTGGGGCTTGAGCTCGGCCTCGGAGGCGGCCTTCCAGCTCGCCACGTCGGGCCCGTGGCCGGACATGTGGTTGTGGAGGCTGAGGCCGCCGGGGGCGAAGCCCTCGGCCTTGGCGTCATAGGCGCCGTGGATCCGCCCCATGCATTCGCTCATCACGTTGCGGTGGAACCCGGGCGGCCGGAACGTGTCCTCGGCGACCATCCAGCGCGGCGGGACGATGACGAAATCGGCATTGGCCCGTCCGTGAGTCTCGGACGGGCTGGTCAGGACGGTGAAAATGCTTGGATCGGGATGGTCGAAGCTGACCGTCCCGATCGTGTTGAAGCGGGCAAGATCATATTTCCAGGGC
>JBEVDE010000119.1:0-4330 GCA_040514175.1 Allosphingosinicella sp.
CTGCCCGGTCAGGCCCTGGAAGCCGGGATTGGCCAGCCAGGTCTGCTGGACGAACTCGAACTGGCGCTCGATGTCGCCGTTCAGGCACATGAAGAGCAGCCCGGGCTTCTCGCCCGGTCCCTCCTGGTAGAGACGGCCGACCCGGCGGATCCGGTGGCGGTTCGAGATCGCCACCTGCTCGAGCGAGCCGGGAAGCAGGGTGTCGCGCGGATTGCCGCGGCGGATATGCGCCCCGACCGGGCAGCGCAGCGCCTGCGGATCCTCGACTCCGTAGAGGAAATCATTGTCCTGGCGGCTGCTCGGAACGGTCGGCGCGGGTATCGGCGTTGCAGAGGCGGGTGCCGTCTCCGGCCGCGCCGTCTCGGGCTCAGCGGATTCCGGAGGCCCGGCCGGCTGGATCAGGGCCGGCTCGCGCGCCATGTCCCTGAGCGCCTTGCGCGCCACCTCGCGGCCGTAGGGATAATAAGGATTGCGCACCAGCGAGGAGCCGTCCTTCCACCGCCCGAGCAATTTGGCCGCGACGAAATCGGCGTCGACCTCATAAGGCTCGGGCAGCCGGGCGGCGAGGGCGAGCGCCTGCTCCTCGCAATAAGCGTCGAACGCGTCGACGTCCTGCTCGAGCTGGCGGATGACGAGGAAGGTGCCGTTGCGCGCGATCGCCCTCGGCGATTCGGCGACGGCGGTGCCGAAGGCCCGGCTGCCGTCGGCGAGCGGGAGCAGATTCCCCGGATCGGCGAGCGGCGAAAGCTCGGGCTGGGGCGGCATATTGCCGCGATTGTCGGGATAGCCGATGACGAACTCGCCGGGCTGGACGAGGTGGATGGGATCGTTCGAGCGATTGGCCTGGTCGGTGCCCCGGATCACCGGCTGCGACACGCCGTCGACGAAGCCGAACGGCTCGATCGCCGGCTTTTTCGCCGGAACCAGGGGGATTTCGTAGGGCTCGGCCATGCCGTGCGCGGCGGCCGCCGCGCCGATCTCGCCCCGCAGAGCCGCGACGTCCGCCTCGGTCACGCCGTAGACGAGCAGGGCGACGTCGCTCGCCTGCCGGCCCCAGCGCCATTTCTCGGGCGCATCCTCGCCGGTGTCGCCGAGGATCCGGGCGCGGCCGTCGCTGCCCATGCCTTCGAGGAAGGCCGGCGGGAAGCCGCTGAGGCATTCCTTCGGAAGGCCCAGCCGCTCCAGGGCGCGGCCGCCGAGGGCGACGGTCAGCACCGAATCGCGCCTCAGCTTGCGGCCGTCGCCAAAGGCCGTGCAGGGATAGAGTCCGGCCACGAAGGCGCGGGCGCGCGCTTCGTCCTCGGGGAGATCGAAGAGCAGGCAGGCGCCGTGCGGCATGAAGCCGAGGCCGCCGAAGACGAGGCTCTGGATCTGGCTGGTCTGGAGCCTGGCGGCGGGGCGGGGATAGGAGCCGAACAGGGCCAGCCACTGGCCGGCCTCGTCGTTGGTGAGCGCGGCGGCGAGGCCGCGGCGGATGTCGGCGTTGCGGCGGATCTGGTCGGTGATCAAATCGGGATAGGCGCTGTACCAGAAACGGGTCGGCCGCATGCTTGCCCGGGCGAAGCGCTTGAACCTCTCGCCGTCGGTGGCGCCCTGCTGGAACAAATTCTTCGCCTTGGGGAAGCCGACCGAATTGGACCAGACCGCGGTCAGCCCCTCATGCGCCTCGGTGATGAAATCCTCGAGATAGCTCTCCCAGCTGCCGCCGTAATTGGAGAAGAAGACGAGCTGGCGGGTGCCCGGGAGGGTCACCCAGCGCGCCGCGTGAATGGTGCCGATCGTTCCGAGGAATCCCGGCGGGTAGATTTTGGTGACGTTCAATCGTCCCGACCAGAAAGCGGTGCGCAGGGTGAACCAGCGCACCGGCCCGGGCTTGCGGCGGGTGATCGAGACCATGTGGTTCTGGGCGCAGTGATTCTCGCGCGCGTTGATCTCCCGAAGCGTCTCCGGGTTCGGCGAGTTGGGGTCGGCCCAGTCGTTGCGCTCCTGCTTGCGCAGCGCGACATAAAGGAGCGCCAGAGTCGCGAACATCAGGATCGTCACGCCCGCGATCGCGAGCAGCAGCCCGGCGGCGAGATGCCAGCCCGAAAGGGTGAGGACGAGGGCGACGGCGATCGCCGCCAGAAGCAGGCCGAACGGCCACATATATTGCGGGAAGAAGGGCAAAGCGTATCTCAGGACCAGCCTGAAGATCGGCGGGTTAGAGCCGGTCCGGAGCGGCGGCGGCGGCGGCTCGAGCGCCCAGGCCAGGCCGGGCTCCGCCGCGACCGCCTTCCTCACCCCGGCCAGCCGGTCGATCGGGCGAAGATCGGGATGGCCGTTGTCGACGAGGGGCGCGAGGAATCGCGCCAGCTCCGCCTCGCCCCGGATCCGGCCGACGCTCATCCCCGGCGTTCCGGGGAAGCACAGGCCGGCGTTGGCGAACAGGCCCTGGCCGACCTTCAGCCGGTGGGCGAGCAGATAGTCGAGCAGCCCGACATTGTCGCTCCAGTCCGAAACCCGCCGGAAGATCGGCTCGAGGTCGGCCCCGATGGCGGCGACGATCCGCTCCAGCGCCCGCCGTTCGCCGCCGTCGGCGGTGAACTCGAAGACGAGATGGGCGTCGCCGCCGTCCGGGCCGGGGATGGCGTGAAGGCTCATGAAATGGGTGCCGCCGCCGTCGGCGTCGAGCCGGTCGAGCGCCTCGCGGAGGCGTCCGTCCGCGGGATTGCCGAGCCCGTCGATCGCCGAGTCGAAGGCGGGGATTTCAGAGCCGCGGATGGCGGCGACGATGGTGGTGAGGCTGTCCATCAGCGCGGCCCTTCCCTCAGCGTCACGGGCAGCCGGTCGGGGAACGGACCGGCCCAGGAGATCCCGCCGACCCGCGCCAGGCCGCGCCTGACCAGTCCGCCGACGAGAAGCGGGATCTGGAAGCTGTTCACCGCCCGCCCGGCGCAGGGATGAAGGCCCCCGCCGAGATGGAGGTAGAGGGAGCGGTCGCGGTCGGGGCGGACCCGGCGCGGATCCTCGACGATGCTCGAATCCTGCATCGCCGCCTGGGTCCAGGCCACCGTCGAGTCGCCGCGCTTGATCGCCACGCCGGCGATCGCGGTGTCGACGAGGGCGCTGCGCAGGATGGCCGGATTGTGCGGCCACAGTCGCAGCGCGTCGCGGCCCCAGCCGTAGAGGCGGTGGAGGTCGTCGGCGTCGCGGCGCATGGCGAACTCGATGTCCGGATTGCGCGAGGCCAGCTTGACCAGCTTGGCGACGACGGTCGTGGTCGTGTCGATCGAACCGACGAAGGTCCCGCCGATCGTCCGCTGCACCGCTTCCTTGTCGAGGATGCCCTGAGCGAGCAGCCGGCCGATCATGTCCTCGCCGGGATCGGCCGGGTCGCGGCGGGCGATCTCGGCGTCGATCCAGACCTTCATATGCTCGCCCGCGCGGATTCCCCGCTCCCGGATCGCGGCCTTGTTGAGCGGGTTGATGAAGGTGTGGTTGAAGACCGAGCGCGCCACCTCCATCAGCATCCGCTCCGACGGCGCGTGAAGGCCGAACAGCCGCCGCGCCGTCCGCGCCGCGATCGGCCGCGCATAGCCTCGGACGGCGTCGATGCCGCCGCCGGCGGGGATGGCCGCAAGCACCGCCTCGATATCCGCCTCGGTTTCGGCGCTCAGCCGCTCGAGGTCGATCGCGGCGAGCGCCTCGTAGAGGCCGCGCCGCTCCCGCTCCAGCGCCGCGGACCGGTCCATGCCGAGGATGAACGGCCCGGCATTGACCTCGCCGATCTTGACCGCGTTGACCGGGGCGATTCCGAAATCGAGGTCGCGCTGGAGCATCTCCACCGCCTGGGCGTGGCGCGCCGCGATCACCCAGCGCAGGAAGCGGAACGGCTTGCCGTACCAGCGCGCCAGCCGAGCGCCGATCCGGGCCGCCAGATCGGGCAGCACCCGCCCGCCGACGAGGAAGCCGATCAGGGTCGGCCGCGCCGGAGTCACGATAGTCGGATCAAAGTCCCCGTCGCTCATGGCCGATCCTCCCCCAAGGATGCGATGGCTTTCGCGTCGGCGAGGATGCTGACTTATTCCCCCAGGCGAGTCCAGCGGCACAAATTCCTCCCCGAGATTTCTCGGGGAGGGGGACCGCGCGCAGCGCGGTGGAGGGGTTCTCCGGAGTCGGGAAGAACCCCTCCACCAGGCTTCGCCTGGTCCCCCTCCCCGGCAAATGCCGGGGAGGATTTTTCAGCGCGCCGCCTCCAGCCTCAGCCGCTCCACCGTCCCCTACCCTCCCCCCCGGAACATATACCCCAAGTCGGGCTCGGCCCGGTCCGCCCGCCCGGGGCCGCCCAGCG
>JBEVDE010000128.1:0-10146 GCA_040514175.1 Allosphingosinicella sp.
GCCGCCAGAGGATGACCTGGGAGGGGTCGGCGAGGCAGACATTGCCGCTCCTCGACACGTCGACGTCCCACAGGCCGGGCGAGGGCGGAACGTCCGGGCCGCGCATCGCGCTGAACCGCGCGCGCGCGTTGAACGCCGGGGCGCCGCCGCCGCCCGCCACCTTGAACGTGCCGGGCCCGCGCAGGGTGCGCGCTCCGGACGGGGCGAGCACGGTGACGACGTCGCCGGCCTTGAGCACGACGGGCGTGTTCTCGCCGACGGCCCGGCCCGGAGGATAGGCCTTGGCGGACGGCCCGGCCGAGCGGACGACGAGCGGGGTCGCCATCAGAGCGGCCGGAGCCGCCAGCATCGCCGTCGCCGCGGCGGCCCTCAGGGCCTTGAGCGCGAATATCTGCATCGATCCACCTTCCCTCCCGGAACTGACTGAATAACGTGTCGCAAGGCGGTTAATCCAGCCCTGTTGCTGGCCAATGCCGAAGCGGGCGGCGCCGTGTCTCAATTGTGACCGGCGGGGCTCGCGGCGAGGCGAGAGAGCAGCGAGTCGAGCTGCCGCTGCTGCCGGGCGATCGCATCGGTCACCTCGCGCTCGCGCGCCTGGCGGGCGAGCACGACCCGGACGGCGCGGGCGACCGGGCCGGCGAGATCGTCGAGCGCGTCGAGCTCCGCCGTGCTCAGCCGCGAGCGGTCGGGATGGGGGCCGAGCAGGATCCAGCCCAGGCAGGCGCCGTCGTCGAGGCTGAGCGGGCGCCGGAGCGGGAAGACGGGATCGCCGGTCTCGACCCCGGAGGAGCAAGCGGGATCGAGCGCCGTCCTCGCCAGCCAGGCTTCCACCTCGGCGGCGCCGGCGCCGCGGCTCCCCGCCACCTTGCCGTCGAGGACCAGGGCCAGCCGGGACGAGCGCACCCCCGCCGAGATCCGCTCCAGCACCTCCTCGACCAGCTCGGGCAGGGTCGCGAAATGCCTGAGGTCGCGCAGGCAGTCGGGAAGGTCGCGGCGCATCTCGGCGAGCCGGCGGTGGAAGCGGCGCTCGGCCCAGCCCTGCACGCGCTCGTAGATCGGGTTGATCATCACGGTCGAAAGGGCGGCGCCGACGATCGGCGCGATCGACCCCGCGTCGCGGCCGAAGAAGCGCAGGATCACCTCCTTCACCCCTTCCATCGTCGCCGCGAATATCCCCGCCAGGATGAGCGCGATGAGCGCGAAGGAGGCCGAGCGGCTGATCGCGACCTCGGCGTCGTAGAGGCGGTAGCGGAGCAGCGCGACGAGCAGCCCGGCCTGGAGGAGGAGGAAGGCGAGGCCGAAGGCGAAGCCGGCGGCGACCTCGAGCGAGAGCTGCTGGCCGAGGCTCGGCGCCACGGCCTTGAGCATGTCGGCGGTGATCGAGACGCCGAGGAAGAAAGCGTAGCCGGAGAAGCCGAACACCGCCCATTTGAGCTGCTGGCGCTCGTCGCCCGAGGCGCTGCGCAGCCGCCACAGGAAGAGCAGCACGGAAGCCGCCATCGCCGCGATCAGCATCGCCCGGTAGAAGTCCCCCGAGAGGAAGAAGAACAGAGGCAAGGCCGCGAGGATCGCGAGCGTGATCCGGGGCGAGAGCCGGCCGTGCGGGAAGAGCAGGATTCCGCCGATCAGGCAGATGTTGGCGAAATCGTACAGCGTGCGGTGGACGCTTTCCGGAATCCCGACGACGAGGGCGAGGAAGGTCGCCGACGGCTGCTCGGCCGCCATGGTCAGGAGGATGGCGAGCGAGACCACGGAGCTGACCGTGTCGAGGCGTTTGCGCTTGTAGAGCAGCCAGGCGGAGATGAGCAGGAAGGGATAGGTGAGCAGGTGGATGAGGTCGATCAGGCTGAGCAGCCTGGGCGGGATGCCGAGCGCGCTCGACGCCTGCTCGACATGGACCTCGCCGGTGCGCAGGACGATGTCGCGCTCGCGCCCGTCCGGAGCCCGCAGCCGGAGCGAGAGGTCGCGGTCCTCGGTCCCGTTCAGCAGGTCGTTGAACAGCAATTGATCGGTCTCGGTGCCGATTCCGTCGGGGGCGCCGGGCGAGCCCGGCATCGCCACTTGCGGCGAGACCGGGAGGGTGTCGATCGCGACGATGTCGTCCCCGGCCTTGATCCCGGCCGACGCGGCGGCCGAACCGACCGGGAAGCGGATCCGGGTCAGATCGTGCTGGTCGAGGGCGATCCCGGCCCGGCTTCCGGCGACCAGGCCGCTGTTCCGGCCGGCGTCGGAGAAGCGTTGCCAAAGGCCGGCGACCGGCCCGATCACGGCGAGCGCGAAGGCGGCGAACCAGATCAGCCGGAAGACGAAGAAGGCGCGGGGCCCGAAATCGGGAACGCGCCGGGGAAGCCTCGGTCGGAAGCGCCGGGCGGGCGGCCTCTCGGCGGCGATCTCGATTGCCATCTTCGCGGAGCGCCCCAAGCTGCAACGACCGTTCGGAAGGGTGGATAGCATGGGGCGGCGCGGCGGCCAGCGGGAAAATTAGGGGGTGTGAAGCGGCCGGGTCAAAACGGCTCAGGGGCTCGCCGGCGCGCCCGAGCGCGGCAGGCTGAGCCTCGCCGTCAGGCCGGGGCCGCCGCTCGGGAAGTCGAGGCTCGCGCCGTGTAGCCGGGCAATCGCCGCGACCAGCGACAGGCCGAGGCCGAAGCCGGCCGCGCCGGCCGCGGCGGGCGCCCGGAAAAAGCGCTCGCCTACTCGCCCCCGATGCTCTTCGGCAATTCCCGGACCCGTGTCGGCGACCTCGAAATAATTTGTTTCCGGCTGCTGCCGGACCCTCAACGTCACCGCTCCGCCCGCGGGCGTGAACTTGACCGCATTGTCGATGAGGTTCGCCGCGGCCTGGAAGAGCAGGTCCCGGTCGCCGGTCACCGTCACGTCCGGAGCGATTTCCCGGTCGAGGCGGATATGGCGGTCGTCCGCGGCCGGGGCGTAGAGGTCCGCCGCGTCCGCGATCAGCTCCGACAAATCCAGCCGGCGGAACTCCGCTTCGTGCCGGCCGCTTTCGATCCGCGAGATTCGAAGCACGGAATCGAAGACTGACTGAAGGCGATCGGCTTCGTCCAGCGCTTCCAGCACGGCGGGCGAAGGCGGGTCCTCGCCGGCCGAGAGCCGGCGAAGGCTCGCCTGCAAGCGGGTGACGGGCGTGCGCAATTCGTGGGCGACGCTGTCGGACACCGTCCGGACGGCCTCGACGCCGGCCTCGACCCGGTCCAGCATGACGTTGAGCGTGGCGGCGAGCCGGTCGAAATCGTCGCCGCTGCCGCTGATCGGGACCCGCCGCGAGAGGTCGCCGCCCATCACCTGGCGGGCGGTGCCGCTGACCGCGCCGAGACGCCGGCCTATGGCCCAGTTCATCAGCAGGGCGCCGAGGGCGGCGAGGACCAGGGTCGCCGCGACCAGATAGAGGCCCGCGGCCCGGATCGCCTCCTCCAGATCGTCGAGCTCCTCGACGTCCCGGCCGACAAGCAGGCGCGAACCGTCGGCGAGCCTGGAATCGAGCGCCAGCGCCTCATGATCGTCCTCGTCGCCGTCGCGATAGACGTCCGCCTCGATCGAAACCCAGCGGCGGCTTTCATATTCGGGCCAGCTCGGCAGGTTGGTGGTCACCACGGCGCCTCTGACGTCGGTCAGAAGGTGGAAGCCGGCGCGCGGCGCGGCCTCGCCGGCCCGCCGTTCGAGCTTCCGGCCGAGCGCGTGAAGATCGCCCCGATAGGAGGCGGCGAAACTCTCGGCCTCCGCCGTCAGGGCCCGTTTGACCTCATTGCGGGGCAGGGTGATGCTGACCAGCTGATAGGTCGCCAGAATGAGGGTCAGGGACAATGTGAAAAGGACGGCATAGGCCGCGGCCAGGCGGAAGGAAAAGCTCCTGAGCAGCCTCATCCCCCGGCCCGCAGGCTGTAGCCCGCCCCCCGTACCGTGTGGATCAAAGGCGTCGGCGAAACCGCCGCCAGTTTCTGGCGCAGGCGGCTGAGATGCTGGTCGATGACGTTGGTCTGCGGGTCGAAATGGTAATTCCAGACATGCTCGAGCAGCATCGACCGAGTCACCACCCGGCCGGCGTGCCGGGCGAGCAGCTCGAGGATGCTGAATTCCCGAGCGGTCAGCTCGACCGTTTTGGAGTCGAGCTCGACTCGATGGCGAAGGCGGTCGACGACGAGTCTTCCCACCCGGATCTCGGCGGGCTCCTCGTTGAGCGTTCCGCGCCGGCCCAGCGCATCGACCCGCGCCAGCAGCTCCGAAACCGCCACCGGCTTGGCGAGATAATCGTCGCTTCCCGCGCGCAGGCCCTTCACCCGTTCGTCGACGTCCCCGAGCGCGCTGAGGATCAGGACGGGCGTCGTGTCGCCGGTCGCGCGCAGGGTCTGCAATATCCTGAGGCCGTCGACATTCGGCAGCATCCGGTCGAGCAGGATGACGTCGTAGCGCTCCGTCGAAGCCTGCAGGAGGCCGTCCCGGCCGTCCGCCTTCCAGTCGACGACATGGCCGTCCTCCTCCAGCCCCTTCTGGAGATAGGCCGCGACCTTGAAATCGTCCTCGACGAGCAGGATGTGCATCGCCGCCATGTCCCAGACCGCGCCGGCCCGCACAATGGCGAAGGCGCGAAGCTGACGAAATTCAAATGTTCCGGCAATCGGTCCGTCAGGGAGCGCGTGCAGAAGCCCCGCATGGACAGGCAGACGAGCGACCGCAACGGATCAACGGCCTTCGCACGCGAATGCGAATGCACCGCGGCGGTCTTCCGGCTCCTGGTCTGGGCGACGCGCAATCATGCGCCGGTCCAAAGCTCGCGGCTTTCCGCTCCATCGGCCCGCTCCGAGGCGGCCGTCACCCCAAAGAAGAAATGAGAGACATCATGCGCAAACTTTCCATCGCCCTCATCGCCGCCGCCGCCCTGGGCCTGTCCGCTGCCGCGGTTGCGGCGCCCGCCGTGCCGGACCGCGCGCCCACGCCGGACGAACGCGCGGCGATCGAGCGCGTGCTGACCGGCAACGGCTTCGTCAGCTGGGACGACATCGAGCTCGACGACGGCCGCCGCTGGGAGGTTGACGACGCCCGGCTGGCGAACGGCGAAGCCTATGACGTCAAGCTCGCGCCCGGCACCCTGCGCATCACCCGCCGCACCCGCGACGATTGAGCCGCGCCGGCGCCGGGACGAAGGGGACACGGACTTTTTCGCCGAAAAAGCCCGTGTCCTCACCCGCGCGCCGAGGACGAATTTCTGCTACCGGGCGGACATGAAACAGCCCGTCTCCCCCGCCTCATGAACATCCGCCGGCCATGGCGCGCAGCCGTCCTGGCGGCTTTCCCGCTGCTCGCCGCCGCGGCGCCGCCTTCGCCGCCGTCCTCCGGCCAATTCCTCGCCTTGAGCGACGTGCATTTCGATCCGTTCGCCGACGCCGCCATCGTCCCGCGGCTGATCGCGGCGGAGGCGGACCAATGGCCGGCCATCTTCGCGGCCTCGAAGCCCGCGCCCCCGGTCGGCGCCGGCAGCGACACCAATTACGCCTTGCTCGAGTCGACGCTTCGCCAGGCCGTTTCGGCGGGCGGGCGGGACGGCTATGATTTCGTGCTCGTCACCGGCGACCTGCTCCGCCACGATTTCGAAACCACCTTCGCCAAATTCGGCGGCGGCGACCCGCGCAAGCTGCGAGCCTTCGCGGCGAAGACCGTGGCCTATGTCAATCGCGCCATCGAGCGCCGCTTCCGAGGCGCGCCGCTGATCGAGGCGCTCGGCAATAACGACAATGATTGCGGCGATTATCAGCCCCGGCCCGGCTCGCCGCTGCTGGCCGCGATCGCCAGGTCGCTCCCCGCCCTGGCCGCCGATCCGCAGGCGGCGCGCGACTTCGCCGCCGGCGGCAATTACTTCGTCCGTCACCCGAAGGTGGCGAACCATCGCTTCCTCGTCCTCGACAGCGTCTATTGGTCGACGCGCTACAAGGATGCGTGCGGGACCGCGGGCGGCGATCCCGGCTCGGCCCAGCTCGCCTGGCTCGAATGGCAATTATTCCGGGCCCGCCTCGCCGGCGAGACCCTGAGCCTGGTCATGCACATCCCGCCCGGCTTCAACCCCTACGAATCCACCGCGGCGAAGCCGGCGCCCTTCTGGGTCGATTCCTATCGCGACCGCTTCCTGGCGCTCGTCGCCGAGCATGCGCCGGTGCTCGTCGCCGGCTATGCCGGCCATACCCATATGGACGATTTCCGACTGGTCCCGGCCGGCTCCGGAGCCTCCCTGCCGATCCGGATCACGCCGAGCGTGACCCCGTTGTTCGGCAACAATCCCTCTTTCGCGGTGATGCGCTACGCTCGGGCCGACGCCCGGCCGCTCGATTATACGGCTTATGCGCTTCAAGGCGGGGCCTGGCGGCGCGAATATGTCTTCTCGCAGGCCTATGGCTATCCGGCCTATTCGGCGGCGAACCTCGCCGCTCTGTCGGGCGCCCTGCGCACCGGCGGCGCGGCCCGGGCCCCCTATGCGCGTTTCTACGCGAGCGGGGCCAGGTCGCCGGTCACGGACGCCAGCGCCGCCGTCTACGCCTGCGCTCAGACGGAGATGCTTCCGGCCGGCTTCGCGGCCTGCCTGGAGCGGGATTAGGCGCTCCCCCTCCCTGGAAGGGAGGGGTCAGGGGTGGGTAGGCGAGCGCAGCGAGACTTCTTCGCTGACTCGGAGTTTCGGCCGCCTTCGGCGGACCCACCCCGGCCCCTCCCTTGGCAGGGAGGGGCGCAAGCGGCCTACCGCCGGCGGCCTCTCTCATAGGTCTGGACGCAATTGTCCGTGACGGTCTTCGAGCAGGCCGGATGCGACGTCTCGGCCCCAGTCACCGTGGCGCCGGTGGCCGGATCGACCATCGGGCCGCCGACTCCGCCGCCGGCGGTGCCGTTGAAGCCGGCCGGGACCACCGCCGGATCGGAGATGACGGCGATTCCGCGCGCGTCACGCTCGGGCGCGGCGTTGCTCGGCTGGACGACCGGGTTCATCGGCGGCGTGACGTTGGTCGCGACCGTCATGGTTCCGGCCGGCGCCGTCGTGGTGACGTCGGGCGCGTCCGTGTCCGAATTGGCGGTACTGGTGCTGACCGTCGTGGCCGTGCCGTCGGCATGGTGGGTGGTGGTCTTCGTCTTGGTGCCGACGTCCAGGTCGACGTCGGGATCGCCGTCGGGCTGGACTCCGACGTCGACATCGACGTCCGGCTGGGTGGTGGTGGTGGTCTGCGCGAAGGCCGCGCCGCTCAGGAGGAGGGCGATTGCGAAAGCGGCAGTTCTCATTGCCTTTACTCCACTGTGACAAGGTTCGTGGCGCCGGACGAGCGGCGCAAGGCCGCGGCGCTCCGCGGCGATGCCGGTTCAACCCGCGAGCGGCCGTCTTTCGCCGCCCGGTTCGGCGGAGCGTGGCGCAGCCGGGCCGAACTGTCGCCCCGACGCAACGATCCAGATCAAATCGTCCGTAACGGAGGCGAATCCATTCCCGCCCCCGGCCGAATCGGGGCTAGTCTGCCCTGAGGGAGCCGAAGCTCCGCGAGGGGATCGTGGCCGGCGCCCGTGGGGAAGTGGAGATGGCCGGACCTAACCTTATTCGCCTCGGGGGCGCCTCGCTCGCTCTGGCCATGGCCCTGGCCGCCGCGCCGGCGCTGGCCCAGCCTTCGACGACCACGCCCGACGAGCCGATCGCGGACACCTCGACCACGGCCTCGCAAAATGACGAGACGATCGTCATCACCGGCTCGCGGATCCGCCGCAACCCGCTCGACCAGAACCAGCCGGTGACCTTCCTCGACGAGGCGGACATCGCCCGCACCGGCCTCACCTCGGCGGCCGACGTCCTGCAGCGCCTGCCGAGCTCCGGCGGCGCCTTGAACAGCCGGTTCAACAATTCGGGGAATTTCGGCAATCCGCCCGACGGCGGCGGGGTCGGGGCCGGCTCGGCCGAGGTCGACCTGCGCTATCTGGGCTCGAAGCGGGTGCTCGTGCTGGTCGACGGCCTGCGCTACGTCAACGGCGCCTCGGCGAGCGGAGTGCCCGGCGCCACCGATTTGAACTCGATCCCGGAAAGCATGATCGAGCGGATCGAGGTTCTCCAGGACGGCGCCTCGGCCATCTACGGCTCCGACGCCATCGCCGGCGTGGTCAACATCATCACCCGCAAGAAGCAGGAGGGGTTCCGCGCCTCGGCCCAATATGGCCTGATGAGCGAGGGCGACGGCGAAACCACCAACATCCAGCTGAGCTGGGGCAACGGCACCAGCGACGGCGGTCTGAGCGTGGTCGTCGGCGGCAATTGGGTGAAGCAGGAGGGCATCAGCTCGGCGGACCGCGACATCTCGCTCTTCCCGACCCCGGGCACCACGGCCTGCGACGGCTCGTGCAGCTCGGGTACGCCGAACGGGCGCTTCATCGTTCTCGGCCAGGACCTGACCTTGAGCGCGCCGGTTCTGAACCGCGCTCCGACCCTCGCCGATTACCGCGCCTTCGCCGGAGCGCCGGACCGCTTCAACTTCGCGCCGTTCAACTTCATCCAGACCCCGCTCGAGCGCTACGGAGTCTTCGCCAACATCAACCAGGAGGTGGGCGACTATAATTTCGCGCTGAAGGCGGTTTGGAACCGGCGCAACTCGAAGAACCAGGCGGCGCCTCTGCCGCTGTTCGTCGGGCCCGACAGCGGCAACGGCAATCTGCTCGACCGGATCACGATCGACGCGACCAATCCGTTCAACCCGTTCGGACGGCTCGCGTCCGGCCGGACCCTGCTCACCAATTTGCCCAACGGCGAGGCCGCCAATTACGCCTTCATCGGCCGCCGGGTCGTCGAGGGTGGACCGCGCCGTTACGACCAGCAAGTCGACACCTGGTATGTGTCGGCGACCTTCGACGGCGAGCTCCAGGTCGGCGGGCGCGACTGGTATTGGGACGTCAGCGCCCTCTACGGCCGCAACAAGGCGAAGCAGACGGTGCTCGGCAACGTCAACGCCGCCAACGTCGCCCAGGCGCTCGGCCCGCTCGCGGGCTGCACCGGCGCCTGCGTCCCGCTCAACATCTTCGGGGGCGCCGGGTCGATTACGCCCCAAATGTATAATTTCATCGCCTTCGAGCAGAACGACAGCAGCCGCCAGAGCCTCTGGGACGTCAGCGCCAACCTTTCCGGCGAGATTTTCGACCTTCCCGGCGGCCCGCTCGGCTTCGCCCTCGGAGTCGAGCATCGCGACCAGAAGGGGCGCTTCGACCCCGACCCGATCGTCGCCGCCGGCCTCGGCTCGGACATTCCAGCGCTTCCCACGAGCGGCGGCTTCGACGTCAGCGAGGCCTATCTCGAGCTTCGCCTGCCGCTGCTTCGCGACACGCCCTTCTTCCATCGCCTCGAGCTCTCCGGAGCGGCCCGCTATTCCGATTATTCCACCTTCGGCTCGACGACGACCTTCAAGGCCGGGATCAACTGGCAGCCGATCGAGGATCTGCTCTTCCGCGGCAGCTGGGCCGAGGGCTTCCGGGCGCCGTCGATCGGCGAATTGTTCGGAACGCCGTCGCGCTTCGACCAGGAGATCGTCGATCCCTGCTCGGCGGTCGGCGGAGTCGTCCCGGCCGCGGTCGCCGCCAATTGCATCGCCGCCGGAGTCCCGGCCAACGGCAGCTACGTCCAGACCAATCCGCAGCTGCCCGTCATCACCGGCGGCAATATCGACCTCGATCCCGAGACCAGCGAGAGCTGGGTGTTCGGCGCGGTCTGGAGCCCGAGCTTCCTCCCGCGCTTCAGCGTCGAGGCCAATTATTTCGACATCAAGGTCGACGGCGCCATCCAGGCGATCGACGCCGAGACCCTGCTCGGCCGCTGCGCCGAGGAAGGCGATGACCTGTCCTGCGCCGCCATCACCCGCACCGCGACCGGCGCCATCGCCGAGATCCAGGGCCGCCTCCAGAACATCGCCGGGATCGAGACCGACGGCCTCGACGTCATCCTCAACTATCGCACCGGCGAGACCGGAATCGGCCGCTTCGGCCTGTTCTGGACCAACACCTTCCTGTTCAACTACCATGTCACCGTGCCCTCGACGGGCGGAACCACCACGATCGAGCGCGAGGGCACCGAGCAGGGCAGCCCGGACCAGGCCTTCCCCAAGTGGAAATCGACCGCGGTGCTCGACTGGACGATGA
>JBEVDE010000211.1:0-4628 GCA_040514175.1 Allosphingosinicella sp.
GCGCGGTGGCTCCGGTCGATACCGGCTTCCCCTGGGCGGCCGCGCTCTCGGCATTCTTCGGCGCGGTACTCGGTGGGCTGTTGCTGAACGTCATGCCCTGCGTCTTCCCGATCCTCAGCCTCAAGGCGCTGAGCCTCGCCCGCGCCGGCGGCGACGAGCGTTCCGCCCGGCGCGAGGCGCTCGCCTACACGGCCGGCGCCGTTCTCGCCTGCCTCGCCCTGGGCGCGGTCCTGCTCGCGGTCCGCGCCGGCGGGGCGACGGTCGGCTGGGCGTTCCAGCTCCAGGATCCGCGGGTCATCCTGCTCCTGCTCCTGCTCGTCACCGCCATCGCCCTCAACCTCGCCGGCCTGTTCGACCTGCCCTCGCTCGGCGGCCGGCTCGCGGGCGGCGCAAGGACGGGCGCCTTCGGCACGGGCGCGCTCGCCGCCTTCGTCGCGACTCCGTGCACCGGTCCTTTCATGGGCGCCGCCCTCGGCGCGGCTCTGATCCTGCCCGCGGCGGCGGCGCTGGCGGTGTTCGCCGGCCTCGGCCTCGGCCTCGCTTTGCCTTTCCTTCTGCTCGGCTTCGTCCCGGCGCTTCGGCGGAGGCTGCCGAGGCCCGGCCCCTGGATGGTGCGCTTCCGTCATATCCTCGCATTGCCGATGGCGCTGACCGCCCTCGGCCTCGCCTGGATCCTGGAGCGGCAGACCGGCCTCGCCGGGCTTGCCGTCGGGCTCGCGGCGGCGGCGGCTCTGGGCCTCATCCTCTGGCGGGCGGGGCGGCGGCACGGCTGGTGGCCGCTCGCGCCCGCTCTGCTCGCCGCGGGCGCGGCGGCCGCTTTCCTCCCCGCCCCCTCCGCCCCCGCCGGAGCCCGCACCGGCGGCGCCCTCGCGGCCGAGCCGTTTAGCGAGGCGAGGCTCGCGCAGCTGCGCGCCGGGGGCCGGCCGGTCTTCGTCTATTTCACCGCCGACTGGTGCCTCACCTGCAAGGTCAACGAGGCGGCGGTGCTCGACCAGGACGAGGTCGCCGCCGCCTTCGCGCAGAAGAAGGTCGCGGTGCTGGTCGGCGACTGGACGCGCGGCGACGCCGCGATCGGGCGGTTTCTGGAGAAGCATGGCAGATCGGGGGTGCCCCTTTACCTGTGGTACGGGCCGGGCGGCGAAGTCGAAGTGCTGCCGCAAATCCTGACCGTGGGAAGGATGACGGGGCTCGCTTCCTAAATCCTCCCCGCGCGAAGCGGGGGGAGGGGGACCACCTGAAAGGTGGTGGAGGGGTAATTGACGCGGATTCTGAGGATCGCGCTCGAACCCGGCAAGTCCGCGCCGTCTACCCCTCCACCATGCTTCGCATGGTCCCCCTCCCCATCTTGCGATGGGGAGGATTTAGTTCGGCCAGACTTTCTTCCCCGCGATCCACGTCTCGATCACCTTCGTCTCGCGCAGCTGCCGGGGCGTCGGAACATCGAAAATGTCGCGGTCGACGAGGATGAAGTCGGCCCAGCGGCCTTTCTCCAGGCTTCCGATCCGGTCCTCGGCGAAGCCCGCGTAGGCGGCGTTTCGGGTGAAGCCGGCAAGCGCCTGCTCGAGGGTCACGCGCTGCTCGGGGAGCCAGCCGCCGGGGGGCTGGCCGGACGGATCCTGGCGGCTGATCGCGGCGGCGAGGCCGGGGAAGGGATTGGGCGATTCGACCGGGAAATCGGAGCCGAAGGCGAGCGGGGAGCCGTTGGCGATCATGCTCCGCCAGGCGTAAGCGCCGCCCAGTCGCTCGATCCCCATCCGGGCCTCGGCCATCCGCCAGTCGCTCGTCTCGTGCGTGGGCTGCATCGAGGCGATGATGCCGTTGCGGCCGAAGCGGGGGAGGTCGGCTGGATCGACGATCTGGGCATGCTCGATCCGCCAGCGCCGGTCGCCCTTGTAGGTGTTGGCGAGCTCCTCGATCGCTCCGAGCAATTGCGCGTTGGCGGCGTCGCCGATGGCATGGACGGCGACCTGGAAGCGGTCCATCGCCGCCCGGCTCATCGTGTTGAGCAATTCGGTCTCGGTGACGAAGCTGAGACCCCGGGTGCCGGGCATGTCCTTGTAGGGCTGCTTCAGCCAGGCGCCGCGCGAGCCGAGCGCTCCGTCGGCATAGAGCTTGACCCCGACCAGCCGAAGGCGGTCGTCGTAAAGCCAGGGCGTCGGCCGGGTGCCGGCGATGGCGAGCGCGCTCTCGACGCCCGAGCCGTAGGCGATGATCCGGACCTTCAGCCGCCCCTCGTCGCCGGCCCGGCGCATGACCAGCCAGTCGTCGGGGGTGGTGCCCATGTCGGCGGCGGCGGTGAGGCCGTTCGAAAGCATGATCTGCTGGGCGCGGTCGAGCGCCTGGTCGCGGGTGCGGGGGAGCGCCGGCGGAATGACCTTGTCGATCAGCTCCGCGGCCGAATCGACGAAGATTCCGGTGGGCTGGCCCCGCGCAGCCTCGATCCGGCCGCCGGCGGGGGATTTCGTCAGGGCGGTGATCCCCGCCTCCTTCATCGCGGCGCTGTTCGCCCAGCCGGCATGGCCGTCGACCCGCCCGAGCCAGACCGGGCGGTCCTTGACCGCGGCATCGAGCTCGGCGGCGGTCGGGAAGCGCCCCAGGCCCCAGCTCTCCTGGTTCCAGCCGCGGCCGATGATCCAGCGCGGAGTCGGGTTGGCGGCGGCATAAGCGGCGATCTTCGCCTGGGCCTCCTGCAGGGATTTGGTGTCGGACAGGTCGAGCTGGATGGCGTTGAGGCCGAGCGCCATGAAATGGCCGTGGGCGTCGATCAGGCCGGGCAGGAGGGTTCGGCCCTTGCCGTCGAAGCGGAAGCGGGGCCGCCGCCCTTTCTCGCCGCGCGGATAGAGCTGCTCGACCTTGCCGTCGTCGCCGATCAGCATCGACCCGAAGCGGACCAGCCTCCCGTCGCCGCCGATCGTGTAGCCGTTGACGTTTTCGACGAGCACGTCGGCGAGCGCCGCGGAGGTCATGCACAGGGCGGCCAGCGCCGCCAGAAGCTTTCTGATCATCCGGCGGCGATAAGCGTAGTTTCGCGGCCGCGCCAGATGCTCTAACGAGCCAGCATGGCCGACCTCCCCGTCACCCTCGCGGACATCGAGGCCGCCGCGGCGCGGATCGAAGGCGCCGTTGTCCGCACCCCGACCCTGCTCAGCCGGACCCTCTCCGAGGCGACCGGCGCCAGGGTCTGGGTGAAGTTCGAGAATCTCCAGTTCACCGCCGCCTACAAGGAGCGCGGCGCCCTCAACAAATTGCTGCTGATGGATCCCGCGACCCGCTCGCGCGGCGTGATCGCCTCCTCGGCCGGCAACCATGCCCAGGCGGTCGCCTATCACGGGCGGCGGCTCGGCGTCCCCGTCACCATCGTGATGCCGACCTCGACCCCGAGCATCAAGGTCAAGCAGACCGAGGGCCATGGCGCGCGCATCGTCCTTCACGGCGAGATGTATGACGAGGCCTATGGCGAGGCGCTCCGCATCGCCGAGGCGGAGAAGCTGACCTTCGTCCATCCGTTCGACGATCCAGAGATCATGGCCGGCCAGGGCACGGTCGCCTTGGAGCTGCTCGCCGACGCGCCCGAGATCGACACCCTGGTCGTTCCGATCGGCGGCGGCGGCCTCATCTCGGGAGTTGCCACCGCGGCCAGGGCGCTCCGCCCCGACCTGACGATCGTCGGAGTCCAGGCCGAGCTCTACCCGAGCATGTACTGCCGGATCAGCGGCAAGGAGATGCCGTCCGCCGGCGACACGCTTGCGGAGGGTATCGCGGTCAAGAAGCCGGGGCGCCTGACCGCGGCGATCATCGAACGGGCCGTTGACGAGATATTGCTCGTCCGCGAGCGCGAGATCGAGACCGCGGTCAGCCTCTTCCTCCAGATCGAGAAGACCGTGGCCGAAGGGGCGGGGGCGGCCGGGCTTGCCGCCCTCCTCGCCCATCCCGAGCGCTTCAAGGGCCGCAACGTCGGCCTCATCCTCACCGGCGGCAATATCGACACCCGCCTGCTCGCCACCGTCCTGCTCCGCGACCTCGCCCGCTCCGGCCGCATGGCCCGGCTCAGGATCCAGCTCCAGGACCGGCCCGGAGCACTGCTCGCGGTGGTCAAATTGTTCGACCGCCACGGCGCCAACATCATCGAAATCTACCATCAGAGGGTCTTCACCACCCTGCCCGCCAAGGACGCCTTCATCGACGTCGAGTGCGAGGCGCGCGACTCCGAGCATCTCCAGGCGCTGGTCCGCGCCCTGGAAGAGGCCGGCTTCTACGTCCATCCCGTTGAGATTCGCTGAGCCGGCGTCCCGTGCCGGAACGCAAGAAGGTTAACGCCGTTTTCGGATTTGGAGGCCCTTCCCAAGCGGTCGGCAAAGACGCATAAACTGAGTTTCAACCACGCCTCTAAACCACCCGGAGCCCCGTTGAGCGCACCCTTCCGCTTTCCCCGCTTTTTCGTCACCAGTCCGGCGCCCTGCCCGTATCTGGCGGGGAAGACCGAGCGCAAGGTGTTCACGGAGCTCGCCGGGCAGCATGCGGCGGACCTCAACGACGCGCTCGGCCGCATCGGCTTCCGCCGAAGCCAGGCGGTCGCCTACCGTCCCTCCTGCCTCGATTGCTCGGCCTGCGTCTCGGTCCGGGTCGTC
>JBEVDE010000214.1:0-13150 GCA_040514175.1 Allosphingosinicella sp.
GCGGAGATATTGAAGGATCCGGACCGGCTGACCCTGACCGGCGAGAAACGGCCGATCTACGCCCTGTTCTCCGATCTCGAAGGCTTCACCAAGCTCAGCCACGCGATCAGCCCGGAGCAATTGTCGAGCCTCCTCAACCGCTATCTCGAGATGCTGAGCGAGGTCGTGCTCCGCCACGGCGGGACCATCGACAAGTTCGTCGGCGACGCCATCGTCGCCTTCTGGGGCGCGCCCATCGCCCGCGCGGACGATGCCGACCGCGCCGCCCTCGCCGCGATCGCCTTGTACGAGGCGGGCGAGGCCTTCCGCCAAAGCGCGGGCGAGGACATGCCCCCCATCGGCTGCACCCGCGTCGGCCTTCATCATGGCGAGGCGGTGGTCGGCAATTTCGGCGGCGAGGGGCGGATCCAGTACACCGCGCTCGGCGATGCCATGAACACCGCGTCGCGGCTGGAATCGGCCAACAAGCAACTCCATTCGACGGTCCTGGTCAGCGCCGAGGCGAAAGCGGAGACGAGCCTCGACATCTTCCGTCCGCTCGGCCGGGTGGTGCTGAGCGGACGGGCCACTCCGGTCGAGGTGTGGGAGCCGGTGCCGCACATGCCGGCGGACGAGCGGGCGCGGCTGAACGCGCTCTGGCAAGCCTTCGAGGCGGGCGATGCGCAAGCGCTCGAGGCGCTGGCGGGACTCGCGGCGGAGCGGGAGGATGCGGCTCTCGCCGATTTCGTGTATCGTCTCCGCCAGGCAGGTCCGGGAGGTCATTTTGTCTTGGGGTCCAAGTAGAGCCGTCGTCCGCCCGCTGATCGCGGCAGCCCTCCTCGTCACCGCCGGCGCCGCTCTGGCCGACATCCTCGTCGTCCGCTCGAGCGGGCCGTCCGCCAGGGGCTTTCCGCCGGGCAAGCGCCTGCCGGAGAGCGCCCGGATCAACCTCAAGGCGAGCGACCAGCTGGTCGTCCTCGACGGCCGCGGCACGAGGATCATTCGAGGCCCGGGGAGCTTCACCGCCGGCGCGCCCGCCGTCGGCCGGGTCGCCTCGGCGGCCCCGGTCGTCCAGCGCCGCGCCCGCATCGGAGCGGTCCGCGGGCTCGAGACGGGCGAGCTTCGACCGCCGAGCATCTGGCACGTCGATGTGGCGCGAAGCTCGAATATCTGCGTCGCCGACGCTTCGAAGCTGACCTTGTGGCGGGCGGACCCGGCCGAGGCGCTCACCCTCAACATCGGCGGGCCGGGAGGACAGACGAAGCGGCTGAGCTGGCAGCCGGGATCGAGCACTTTGGCCTGGCCGAGCGACCTGCCGGTCGCCGAGGGCTCGGAATATCGCCTGTCGTGGAGCGGCGGCTCGGCGCCGACCGCCTTGCGCTTCCGGACCGTGCCGGCCAAGCCCGCCGGGCTCGAGGACATGGCGCAGACCCTGATCCGCAATCAGTGCGACGCGCAGCTCGACCTGTTCATCGACCCGGTGAAGCTTCCGGGGTGAGTAATATCCTCCCAATCGAATATGGGGTGGGGGACCAGGCGAAGCCTGGTGGAGGGGACCTTGGCGCAGGCCTTTGCCAGCCACCCCTCCACCACCCTTCGGGTGGTCCCCCTCCCCACGAGCTTCGCCCGCGGGGAGGATGATCGCTACCCCGTCGGAAACCCCCGTTTCCGCATCAGCGCCTTCACGTCCGGGTCCCGGCCGCGGAAGGCGCGATAGGCTTCGGCGCGGTCGGTCTCGTTGCCGGTCGAGAGCAGGAAGCGCTTGAAGCGCTCCGCGGTCGCCTTGTCGTAGGGATTGCCCGCTTCCTCGAACGCCGCCCAGGTGTCGGCGTCCATCGTCTCCGACCAGAGGTAGGAATAATAGCCGGCCGAGTAAGCGTCGGACGAGAAGAGATGGTTGAACTGCGGCAGGCGGTGCCGCATCACCAGCTCCTTAGGCATCCCGATCTTCGCCAGCGCCTCCCGCTCGAACCGGTCGGGATCGACCACGCCGTTCGGGTCCACGTGAAGCATCATGTCGACGATCGCCGAAGAGAGATATTCGGCGGTGGCGAAGCCCTGGTTGAAGGTCGACGCCTTCTCGATCTTGGCGATCAGCGCCGCGGGCATCGGCTGCCCGGTCTTGTAATGTTTGGCGAAGCGGCTCAGCACCGGCTGGGTGAGGAGCCAATTCTCGTTCACCTGGCTCGGATATTCGACGAAGTCGCGCGGCGTCCCGCCGAAGCTCGGATAATAGACGTCCGAGAGGAAATAATGGATGGCGTGGCCGAATTCGTGGAACAGGGTCTCGGCGTCGTCGAGGCTGATCAGCACCGGCTGGCCGGCGGCGGGCTTGACGAAATTGTTGTTGTTGGAGCCGAGGACGACGTCGTCGCCGAGCAGGCCCGCGCGGCTTCGATAGGTGGTCGCCCAGGCGCCCGAACGCTTGCCGGTGCGGGCGAAATCGTCGCGGTAGAAGACCCCGACCTGCTTGCCCGAAGTCCGGTCGGTGACGCTGTAGACGCGAATGTCGGGGTTCCAGACCGGAACCGTGCCGGTGATCTCCTTGAAGTCGAGGCCGTATAATTCGCCCGCCGACCACAAGGAGGCCTGGATGATGTTGTTCAGCTCGAAATAGGGTTTCACCTCCTCCTGGGTGAGGTTGTAGCGCTGCTTGCGCACCTTCTCCTGATAGTAGCGATAATCCCAGGGCTCGATGGTGAGGCCGCGGTCGGTCTTGCGGGCGAGCGCCTGCATGTCGGCCACTTCTTCCTTCACCCGGGCGACGGCGGCGGGCCACACCCGGTTCATCAGGTCGAGCGCCTTGGCCGGCGATTTGGCCATCGTGTCCTGCATCCGGAACTCGGCATGGCTGGAGAAGCCGAGCAGCTTCGCCCGGTCGGCGCGAAGCTTGACGATCTCGGCGATGACCGCGTTGGTGTCGTTGGCGCCGCCATTGTCGCCGCGGTTGACGAAGGCGCGCCACACCTTCTCGCGAAGGGCGCGATTGTCGGCATAGGTCAGGATCGGATCGACCGCCGAGCGGGTGTTGACGATCGCGAAGCTGCCGGCCGGAAGCTTGCGCTCCTGCGCGGCGGAAGCGGCGGCGGCCTTGACGTCGGCGGGGACGCCCTTGAGGTCCGCGTCGGTGACGGTGATGGAGCTGCTCTCGTCGGCCAGCACCTTCTCGCCGAACACCGCGAATTTTCCGGCCAGCTGCGAATTGTAGGCGGTCAGCTGCTGCTTCTGCTCCGGCGACAGATTGGCGCCGCGGCGCACGAAGCTGTCGTAGAGCCGGGCCACCAGCCGCTGCTGCTTGGCGTCGAGGCCGGCGCCGGCCCGCGCCTCGTAGACCGTCTTGACGCGCTGGAAGAGCCTCGGATTGAGAATGATCTCGTCGCCGGCGGCGGAAAGCTTGGGCGACCATTCCTTCTCGAGCGCCTGATAGGCGGGCGTGGTCATGTTGTCGGTCATCACTCCGAACAGCGACAGCACCCGGTCGAGCCGCTGACCGGTCTTCTCGAGCGCCTCGACGGTGTTGGCGAAGGTCGGCGCGTCGGGGCTGTCGGCGATCGCGAGCACTTCGCGGCGCTGCTCGTCGATCCCGAACTGGATCGCCTCGGGGAACAGCTCGGGGGTGACCTTGTCCCAGGGGGGAACGCCGTCATAGGGGCCGGTCCAGTCGGCGAGCAGGATGTTGTCGGGGACGGTGATCGCGGGCTCGGCCGGCGCCTCTGCCACGGCGGTTTCTTCGGCTACGGCCATGTCGGAAGTCCCACTGGTGGTTGCGCAGCCCGCGAGGGCCAGAGCGGCGGCGCCGCCGAGAAGAAATGACTTCAAAACGAGTCTCCCAAGACAAACGAAAATCAACTGTCGTCGCCGTGGGCTATAGAGGCGTGAGCCGCCCCGGCAACTGTTCCGCGCTTGCGAATTTTCGCATCGCCGCGCCGCTTCCCCCCGACTGCGCTTTGCGACATTATCCGGACATGTACGACGGCGCCCTGGCCAACGAGCTCAGCGTGGACCGGCTCATCGCCGAGCTGCCCTTCCTGCTGCTCGTGCTGGCCATGTTCTGGAGCGGCGCAAGCCGGATCCGGGCCGCCGTCGCGGTCGCCGCGGCGGCCGGTTTCGCGCATTCCCTGCTCCTCGCCAAAGCGCCGCTCGCGGCCTTCTGGTGGGGCCTCCTGCTCGCCGTCTGCCTGCTCCTGCTCGCCCGCCGCCTGCACCGCGACCGGCGCGCCCGCTTCACGCCCGACGAGGAAGCGATGGTCGCCGCCTTGCTTCCGAACCTGGGGGGGGCGCGGGCGCGGCACCTGCTCGATCAGGGCTTCTGGCTGTCGGGCGAGCGCGGCGACGTCCTCACCCGCGAGGAGGAGCCGGTCGGCCATCTCTATTATCTCGCCGCCGGCGAGGCCCGGGTGCTCAGCCACGGCCGCCAGGTCGGCGCCTGCCGCGCCGGCGATTTGATCGGCGAGGTCACCGTCCTCTCCGGCGAGCAGGCCAGCGCCACCGTCATCCTCACCGGCCCGGCGCGCTTCTGGTGCGCTCCGGCCAACGTGCTGCGCCCCTATCTCGCCGCGCATGAGGAAGTGCGCCACGCGCTCGAGCAGGGCTTCGCCCTGGCTCTGAAATCGAAGCTTCGGGCGACCAACCGGACGATCGCCGAAGCGGGTGAGGCCCCCGCCTGACTCGTTTCGGCGCGGGAAAGGAATCGTTCGGCGCAAAAAGCGTGGCGGGCCATGGCCTTAGTCCTGTGGATAAGTCAGCCTCCGGCCTAGTTTCTGTCGGGGGAGTGACGGTGCTCAACATCCTGATCGTCGAGGACGATCCCTTGCTCGCCGAGACGGTGAAGAGCCTCGTCGAGCTCAACCCGCGCTTCACGGTCACGGCCCTCGCCAACGATTTGGACAGCGCCGTCGCGGCGGTGGAGGAGCGGCGCCCCGACCTCGCTTTGGTCGATCTCCAGCTCGCCAACGGCAGCAGCGGCTATGCGGTCGCCGCCCGGCTCCACGACGCCGGCATCGCCTGCCTGTTCACCACCGCCCGGGCGCCCGGTTTCGCCGTCCGCGACCTCGCCATCGGCTGCCTGCAAAAGCCCTATCGCGAGGAGGATCTGGTTCGCGCGCTGACCGAGGCCGAGGACATATTGAAGGGCCGGCCAAAGCTCGTCCTTCGCCAGCGCCTGCCCGAGCCGCTCGAGATATATGGCGAGGAAGAGGGTCCGGACGAGCCCGGCTTCACCCTTCAACTGGGCGGCCGCACGTCGTGGGTGGCGAAGCTCAAGAAGCTGGTTCGAAGGCCCTCGTCGTTCCGGAGCGCCGCGCCGGTCGCCTGATCCCGTCGCTGCGGCCATTTCCGTCATTCCGGCGAAGGCCGGAATCCATGAACACGGCCGGCTGAAGTCCTGAAACGACAATGTTCATGGATCCCGGCCTTCGCCGGGATGACGATCATCCGCCCTTCTGCCTCAACGCCGCCCCAGCCCCCCGGCGGATCACCAGATTGCGGATCTCGGTCATGTCCTCCATCGCGAAGCGCACGCCCTCGCGGCCGAGGCCGCTGTCCTTGACTCCGCCATAAGGCATGTTGTCGACCCGGTAGCTCGGAACGTCGTTGACCACCACGCCGCCGACCTCGAGCCGGTCCCAGGCGTCGAGCGCCTTGAACAGGTCGCGGGTGAAGAGGCCGGCCTGGAGTCCGAACTTGCTGTCGTTGACCTCGTCGAGGGCGGCCTCGAAATCGGTGAAGCTCGACAGAATCGCGACCGGCCCGAACGCCTCCTCGCGATAGACGGTCGCCGACCGGTCGACTTTTTCGAGCAGGGTCGCCTCCAGCATCGCCCCTTCGCGCTTTCCCCCGCACAGCAAGGTCGCTCCGCCCTCGACCGCCTCGCGGATCCAATTGTCGAGGCGCTGCGCTTCCCTGACGTCGATCATCGGGCCGATGAAGGTCTCGCGGTCGTGGGGATTGCCGGCGACGAGGGCCTTCGTCTTTTTGACAAGCCGTTTCTTCAGCGCGTCATAGACGTCGGCGTGGACGATGATGCGCTGGACTCCGATGCAGCTCTGCCCGGACTGGTAGAAGGCGCCGAAGACGATGCGGTCGACCGCGTCGTCCAAATCGGCATCGGCATCGACGATGACCGCGGCGTTGCCGCCGAGCTCGAGCACCACCTTCTTCTTGCCGGCCCGGGCCTTGAGGTCCCAGCCGACCCCGGGCGAGCCCGTGAAGCTCAGCAATTTGAGCCTCTCGTCGGTGGTGAAAAGGTCGGCGCCCTCGCGATGCGCCGGGAGGATCGAGAAGGCGCCTTCGGGAAGGCCGGTCTCGGCCAGCACCTCGCCGATGATCAGGGCGCCGAGCGGGGTCCGGCTGGCCGGCTTCATCACGAACGGGCAGCCGACCGCGATCGCCGGGGCGATCTTGTGCGCGGCGAGGTTCAATGGGAAGTTGAACGGCGAGATGAAGCTGCACGGCCCGATCGGCACCCGCCTCCACATCCCCTGATAGCCGCGGGCGCGGGGGCTGATGTCGAGCGGCTGGACTTCGCCGGTCATCCGCACCGATTCCTCCGCGGCGATGCGGAAAGTGTCGATCAGCCGGGTCACCTCCCCTTCCGAATCCCGGATCGGCTTGCCCGCCTCGACGCACAAAGCGAAGGCGAGCTCGTCGAAGCGCGCCTGGAACCGCTCCACGCAATGCTGGAGCACCGCCTGCCGCTCGAAGCTCGCCATCCGCGCCATCGGCCCCGCGGCCTCGACGGCGGCGGCGATTCCGGCGTCGATCGTCGCCGCGTCCGCCTGGGCGCAGCGGAAGGCGATTTCGCCGGTATATTTGTCGGTGACCTCGAGGTCCGAATTGGGCTGCTTCGCCGCATTGGCGAGGTAGAGCGGGTAGACGGGCTTGAGCTTAGTCATCTGAATGCTCCTCCGGTTCCCGCTCCGGATAGATGTCGAGGCTGAGCGAAAGCCGGCAATCGGCAAGCCTTCGCATCAGCGCCCAGTCGAGCATGTCCCCGGAATTGCGCTGGAAATGCCAGCCGACGAACAATTCGGCGGCGCCGCCGGATTCGACCAGGGCGACCAGCTCCGGCGCCACCGCCTCGACCGTCGGAAGGAGCAGCCGGAGGCGGTGCGCAAGCGTCGTGCCGTCCGCGGGCAGGCGCGCATAAGCGTAGGAATCGGGCCAGACGCCCTCCAGACGGGTCCCTTCCGGAGTCGTGCGCGGCTGACCCGCGACCCAGGCCCGCCCCACCTCGAAGCCCCATTTCTCGAGCAGCGCGCCGAGGTCCCGATCGGGGTGATGCAAGCGAAGGGATATTCCGGAAATATGGTAATGCATCGCGTCAGAGCTTCGCGCTCAGCTCCTTGATCTCCCGGTTGAGGATGCGGTCGTTCTCCGAATAGTCGACCGGGGAGTCGATCAGGTGGACTCCGGGCGTGTCGAGGCAGTGGCGGAGCAGGCCGGGCCCCTGTTCGGCGCTCTCGACGCGGTGGCCGCTCGCGCCGTAGCTTTCGGCATATTTGACGAAATCGGGATTGCCGTAGGTCAGGCCGAAATCGTCGAAGCCCATATTGGCCTGCTTCCAGCGGATCATTCCGTAGGCATCGTCGCGCAGGATCAGGACGACGATGTTCAGCTTCAGCCGGACCGCCGTCTCCATCTCCTGGCTGTTCATCATGAAGCCGCCGTCGCCGCAGATCGCCATCACCTTGCGCCCCGGATAGACCATCGCCGAGGCCATGGCCGAGGGCAGGCCGGCGCCCATCGTCGCCAGCGCATTGTCGAGCAGCACCGTATTGGGCGCCCGCGCCGCATAGTTGCGGGCGAACCAGATCTTGTAGACGCCATTGTCGAGACAGAGGATGCCGTCGGCCGGCATCGCTTCGCGGACCTGGGCGACCAGGCAGGGCGGAAAGACCGGGAAGCGGCAATCCTTGGACAGCGCGGCGCTGTGCCCGACCTCGGCGGCGCGGGCCTTCAGCATCCGCTCGAAATCCCAGGCTGCGGAGGGGGCAATGCTCTCCTTGATCTGCCAGATCGCGTTGGCGATGTCGCCGATCACCTCGACCTGCGGGAAATAGACCGGATCGACCTCGGCGGTGTTGGTGCTGACGTGGATCACCTCGGTTCCGCCCTGCTTCATGAAGAAAGGCGGCTTCTCGATCACGTCGTGGCCGACGTTGACGATGAGGTCGGCGGCCTCGATCGCGCGGTGGACGAAGTCGCCGGCGCTGAGCGCCGCGCAGCCGAGGAACCGGGCGTGGGTCTCGTCGATCACGCCCTTGCCGAGCTGGGTGGTGACGAAGGGGATCGAGGTCTTCTCGACCAACTGGAGAAGCATCCGGCTGGTCATCTTGCGATTGGCGCCGGCGCCGATCACCAGCAGGGGCGATTTCGCCGCCTCGATCATCCGGACCGCGGCGCGCACCGCTTTCTCGTCGGCGGTGGGGCGGCGGACGAGGCTTGGCCGAAGCGGCCTGGAGTCGGTCTTCTCCTCGGCGATATCCTCCGGAAATTCGAGGTGGACCGCGCCGGGCTTCTCCTCCTCGGCGAGCCGAAAGGCCTCGCGCACCCGGCTCGGTATGTTGTCCGAAGACGCCAGCTGATGGGTGTATTTGGTGATCGGCCCCATCATCGCGACCACGTCGAGGATCTGGAAGCGGCCCTGCTTCGACTTCTTGATCGGCTTCTGCCCGGTGATCATCATCATCGGCATTCCGCCCAATTGGGCGTAGGCGGCGGCGGTGACGAGGTTGGTCGCGCCCGGCCCGAGCGTCGCCAGGCACACTCCGGTCTTGCCGGTGTGGCGGCCGTAGGTGGCGGCCATGAAGCCGGCCCCCTGCTCGTGCCGGGTGAGGATCAGCCTGATCTTCGAGCGCGACAGGCTGTCGAGGAAGTCGAGATTCTCCTCGCCCGGAACGCCGAAGACATATTCGACCCCTTCCTCCTCCAGGCACTGGATGAACAGGTCGGATGCCTTGGTCATTGGCTTTCCCTTCGGCGAGGGTCAGGCTCTATTCCTGTTCGAGGGCTCTGTCACCACGGCCGAACGCGCTTGAAAGGCCGGGAGGCTTTGGCACATAGTCCCACTTCCTGAGGGGGTGTGAGTTCCGATGGGGGCGAGCCGCAATCTTGCGATCGGAGCTTTGGCGGCCTCGTTGCTCCTCGCCTTCGCCGTCTTTCTCTCGCCGGCGGGCGCCCAGCAGGGTGCCGGGCGGGGCGCCGCCTATGTCGGAGTCGCGACCTGCTCCGGCTCGACCTGCCACGGCCGGAGCGAGGCGACCGGCGCCGTCGTCCGCCAGGACGAGCTTCGCCTCTGGCAGGACCCGTCCAGCCCCGCCGGCGCCCACAGCCGAGCCTGGCGGGTCCTCACCGAGCCCCGCGCCAGGGCGATCGCCGCCCGCCTCGGAATCGGCGAGGCGGCGAGCGCTCCGATGTGCCTGGGCTGCCACGCCACCCCGGCCGCGCCCGGCGCCCGCGGCGCCCGCTTCCAGCTCTCGGACGGAGTCGGCTGCGAGAGCTGCCACGGCGCCGCCTCCGGCTGGCTCGCAAGCCATTATGCGGTCGGCGGCACCCACTCGGCCAACGTCGCGCGCGGCCTCGTCCCACTCGACAATCCCCGCGCCCGCGCCGGCCGGTGCCTCGACTGCCATTTCGGAAGCCAGGACGAAGGCCAGTTCGTCGACCATAAGATCATGGCCGCCGGCCATCCCCGGATCAGCTTCGAGCTCGACCTCTTCACCACCCTCCAGCAGCATCATGTCGAGGACGGCGACTATGCCCAGCGCAAGGGCCGCTCCGACGCAGTCGCCACCTGGGCGGTCGGCCAGGCGATGGCGCTCGAGCGCTCGCTGACCCTGTTCGCGACTCCGGGGCGGGGGACGGAGGGGATGTTCCCGGAATTCTATTTCTTCGACTGTCATTCCTGCCATCGCCGAATTTCCGACGACCCGCGCTTCGAGCCGAGCAAGGCCGCCAATCCGGGCCGGCCGATCCCTTCCGGAACGCCCCCTTACAATGACGAGAATATGATCATGCTCGCCGCCGCCGCCCGCGTCGCGGCGCCGGGCCAGGCGCCCCGCTTCGAGCGGGCCAGCCGCAACTTCCACGCGGCCTTGACCAGGGACCGGGCCGCCGCCCTCGCCGCCGCCGCCACGCTCAGGGAGAGCGCCCGGGCCGTCGCCGCCGATCTCTCCCGGGGAGTGACCCGCGCCCAGGTCTTCGAGATCATCGACAGCATCGCCGGCAACGCCATCTCGCCGCGCTTCACCGATTACGCCGGGAGCGTGCAGGCGGTGATGGCGGTGGACACCCTGCTCTCCTCGCTCGGGCCCGGCGCTCCGGAATCGATCCGGGCCGACATCAACAGCGCCTATCGCGCGGTCCGCGATCCCAATGCCTACGATGCCCGCGAATTCAGGGCGAGCCTCGGCCGGGCTGCGGCCGCGATCCGGAAGCTGAAATGAGGCGGGGGCGCGGCCTCCTCGCCATCGCGGCGCTCGTCACCGCTTCCTGCGGAGGCGGCGGGGGCGGCGGTGGAGCTCCTCCGCCCCCGCCGCCGCCCGTCCCGCCGCCGCCCCCGCCGCCCGCCGGCGTGTACACCGTGCCCGCCCCGCTCTCGCTCAGCTCGGCCGAGGTGGAGCGGATCCTCGCGCAGGGCGTCGCCGAGGCGCAGGCGCAGGCGCTTCCGGCGACCTTCGCCGTCGTCGACCGGGTCGGCAACGTCCTCGCCGTGTTCGCGATGAACGGAGCGAACCCGCGCCTCCAGGTGCCGCGAGGGCCGAACAATAGCGTCCACGATCTCCAGGGGATCGACGTGCCCGGGGCAGTCGCCGGAGCGATCGCCAAGGCGATCACCGGCGCCTATCTCTCCTCGGGCGGAAACGCCTTCTCGACCCGAACCGCGAGCATGATCGTCCAGGAGCATTTCCCGCCCTCCGCCGCGGCGCGCGGGCTGGAGAGCGGGCCCTTGTTCGGAGTCCAGTTCAGCCAGCTCCCTTGCTCGGACCTCGCCGCCCGGTTCAACGGCAATGTCGGAGCGTCGGGCTTCATCGGTCCCAAGCGCTCGCCCCTCGGCCTCGCCGCCGATCCCGGCGGCTTTCCGCTCTACAAGAACGGCGTGGTGGTCGGCGGCGTCGGCGTGATGGCCGACGGACTCTACGGCTTCGATCCGGAAGTGCAGGACGTCGACCAGGATCGCGAGGAGATCATCGCGCTCGCCGCCGCCACCGGCTTCGCCGCGCCCGAGGAGATCCGCGCCGAACGGATCAGCGTCGACGGCACCTTGCTGCGTTTCTCGGACGCCACTGCGTCGGACCTGCGGTCCAATCCCGCTACGGCGCCTGGTCTGGTCTCGACCGGGGGGGGCGCGGTCGGGGCCTTCACGTCGGTGCGCGGCTATTACGACTCCACGATGGGCATGCTGGCGGGCCGGGCCTACGGCACCGAGGCCTCCGGAATCCGGCCCGCGGGCGCGGGCGAATTCTCCAATCCCGATGCCTTCGTCCTGTCGAATGGCGCCGGGGCCAATCGCTATCCGGTCCGCGCCGGCACCGACGGCGCCCTGACCGCTGCCGAGGTGAACGCCCTTCTCGAGGAGGCGTTCAAGGTCATGAGCGCCGCCCGCGCCCAGATTCGCCGCCCACTCGACAGCCGCGCCCAGGTCAGCATCTCGGTGGTCGATTCGAGCGGCGCCGTGCTCGGCCTCGTCCGCTCGCCCGATGCGCCGATCTTCGGGATCGACGTCTCGCTTCAGAAAGCGCGAACCGCCGCCTTCTTCTCGAGCGCAAGCGCGGCGGCGACGATCGAGGCCAGCCCCGACGCCGACGTCCGGATGTTCATCCCGGCGGCCCGGACCTTCTTTCCCGACGCCGCCGCCTTCACCGGCCAATTCGCCTTCACCACCCGCGCGATCGGCAACATCTCGAGGCCCTATTTCCCCGACGGCGAGCTCGGCCGCCCGCCCGGGCCCTTCTCGAGGCCGATCGCCGAGTTCAATCCCTTCTCGACCGGCCTCCAGTCGGCGCTCGTCGAGGCCGAGGTCAGGGCGCATGTCGGCTTCGTGCTCGGCAATCCGGCTGACACGCCGGCGCAGTGCGGCCACACGCCGAGGCTCGCCAACGGCCTCCAGATCTTCCCGGGCTCGGTGCCCATCTATCGCGGCGCCACGCTGGTCGGCGGGATCGGCGTTTCGGGGGACGGCATCGACCAGGACGACATGATCAGCTTCCTCGGCCTCCACAATGCCGGCCTGCGTCTCGGCTCGCTCGGCAATGCCGATCCGGCGCGCCGCTCCGACCAGATCGTCGTCCCCGTCGGAAACGGAGTCCGGCTGCGCTACGTCGCCTGCCCGTTCGCGCCCTTCCTCGGCTCGAGCGAGCAGAATGTGTGCCAGGGGAAATGAGCGTCGGGGCGCTCGTGGTGGGCCTGCTGACCGGCGCCAGCGGGCTCGCGCTGGAACCTCCGCCGTCGCCCCAGCGAAGGCTGGGGCCCCAGGGGGTGAAGAGCGAGGCGCCTTTCACCCGCTGGGATGCCGGCCTTCGCCGGGATGACGAGCTCGCCCTCCAAGATACACCCCCTCCCGAAGAGCCCGAAGACCCCCTCCCCAACACCCCCGACGAGGAAGGCCGCCGCCGCCCGGGCGTGCCGCAGCACGAGCTCGAAGACCCCGTCACCCAGGACAATCCCGGCGCCGTCAGGGCGCCGCCGCCGGAGGCCTTCCCCACCGACCAGATCCCGGTCCCCGACCGCTGGCGGCTGGCACAATCGCTCGGCCTGGTGAACCCGCGCTGGTTCGATCCCTACAACCAGAACACCTTCAAGGGCGACCGCCCGCTCGACCCCGAGAAATGGCCGCTGATCACCGGGGACGACTGGTTCTTCGCCGCCAATCTGGTCAGCGACACGGTGATCGAGCCGCGCACCTTCCCGATCCCCGTCGGCGTGCAGACCACTCAGCGCCCCGGCAGCCTCGACGTGTTCGGCGAGGATGCGAGCTACGTCGTGTCGCAGACCTTCATCGCCGGTGCCGCGCTGATCAAGGGCAGCACCGCGTTCATGCCGCCGCACATCGAGTACCGGGTGACGCTGGCGCTCAACGTCAATTACGTGAACGTGCCCGAGCGGCGCGTGCTGTTCGTCGAGCCGAGCAAGGGCACCGACCGGCTCGACCACTTCCTCGGCGTGCAGGAAC
>JBEVDE010000013.1:0-7817 GCA_040514175.1 Allosphingosinicella sp.
GCGATCGAGGCGAAGCCGTTGCGCGAGAAATAATATTCCAGGCTCGCGTCGTAATTCCTGGAGTTGAGCGGGACGAGGAAGGGGTTGCCGCCCGACGCGTTTCGGAAGCAGCTCGTTGCGCCGGGGGTGCAGACTACCGGCGGCCCGAGGCTCAGCGCGGGATTGAGCTGCTCGAATGTCGGCCGGGTCCGGGTTTCCGTCGCGGCGAGACGCAATTGCCACTCCGGCGAAAAGCGGATGCGCATGTTAAAATTGGGCAGCCAATCGGTATATTCGTTCTGGAAGCTTACCGGCTGCGTCCCACCGCCGAAGAGGAAGAGGGTGCCGTCGATATCGTCCTCGGTCTTGACCACGCGAAGGCCGATCGCGCCGTCGACCACGGTCTCGGCGCCAAGATTGAATTCGTAGTTGAGCTGGCCGTAGCCGGCGTAGGATCTCTCGTCGATCTCGAACGATCGCGCCGGATCGACCGGCGGTCCGTCGATCGAACCCTGTCCGTTCAAATTGATGTTGAACTGCCTGAAATCGGTGAGGTTGTTCCACACGCTGCTGAAGGTCGGCGCCAGCCAGGTCAGCGGAACCGGCTTGTTCTTGTCGCCGTGGAAAGCGGAGTGGAACAGCTCATAGTCGAGCGGAACGGCCGTGATCGGCACGTTGCGGCCGCGCTGGTTCCAGTAGAAGGCGCCCGCGGTCCGTGACGCGTGGCGGTCGACGAAGCGGACGCCCGCCTGGATCTTGGGGAGGAAGTCGATCCCGGGCTCATATTCGAAGTCGAGGCGCGCCTGCCAGTCGTCGCCCTTTGCGGTCAGATAATCCTCGAAGAAGCCCCGATAATTGTAGATGGCCGGGTTGGACGGATCGATGCCGCGCACCTGGAAGGTCGGCCCCGATCCGCCGGGCCTGCCGGTGAACCAGTCGACCGAGAAATTGTTGGTGTTGAGCTCGTAGTCGACGCTCTCGGTCCTCAGGTTGAACTCGCTGCTGGTGCGGGCGAGATCGGCGGAGACCCGCAACGCACCGGCATCGTAGCTGCCGCCGACGGCGAACTGGTAGGTGTTGGTGTCCCGCTTGGTCGCGCCCTGGAAGCCCCAGGTTTCGGTCGACGAGCAGCAGGCCGTGGGCCGGTTGACGGTGCCGCTGATGATGTTGGGGCCGTCGCGGACGATATTCTCGTAGCTTGCGCCGCCCCACAGCGGCTGCGCCCACATATTGTCGGTGACGTTC
Source organism: Allosphingosinicella sp. (assembly GCA_040514175.1). GTDB lineage: Bacteria > Pseudomonadota > Alphaproteobacteria > Sphingomonadales > Sphingomonadaceae > Allosphingosinicella. The sequence continues at coordinate 1,225 of JBEVDE010000013.1, forward strand.
TCGCGATAACCCTGCCACAGTCCCTCGACGTAGAATTCGAGCCCAGGCGACGGTCGCCACTGAAGGGCGCCGTTGATCGAGGGCCGCCAGCGCTCGGCCTGGTTGTAGTGGATTTCCGGCCAGTCGGGCGACCGGCCGCCGGCGAGATCGGCGATGAAGAAGCCGTGGCGGCGGATCGAGTCCTGATAGTGGAAGCGCGTATAGGAGAAATTGATCAGGGCGCCGATCTCGCCGCCGCCCACGTCCCAGCGGTTGCTGATCAAAAGCTGCGCGTTGGGCGACCAGTCCTCGGACTGGTTGGGAAAGTTCGCCCAGACCGAGCCGGCGATCTCGAAGCCCTTGAAATCGAAGGGCCGGCGCGAGCGGACGTTGATGAGGCCGGACAGGCCCGGCTCGACCAGATTCGCGGTCGAGGTCTTGAACGCCTCGATGGCGCTGATCCCGCCCGCCGGGAAATCCTGCAAGGCGACCGAGCGCCGCTCGGCGGTGAAGATCTCCCGGCCGTTGTAGGTCGTCGTGAAAAAGTCTTCGTTGAGACCGCGAAGGAGAACGTTGCCGGCCTCGCCGCGCTCGCGCAGGACCTGGATGCCCGGAATTCGAGCGGCGGTGTCAGACACCGCGATGTCGGGCAGCTTGCCGATGTCCTCCGCGACGATCGCGTCCACGATCTGGTCCGAGTTGCGCTTCAAACCCTGCGCCGACTGAAGGCTTCGGCGCAGGCCGGTGACGACGATCTCGTTCTCGCCTTCGGCGGGAGTTCCGGGCTCGGCGGCGGTGACGTCGGTGGCGCCGTCGTCCTCGGGATCTGTCTGCACCTCGGCCTCAGGGGCCGCAGGGTCGCTCTGGGCCAGAGCGGGCGTTCCGGCGAAGGCGAGGACGGACGACGAGCACAGGACGAGTGTCTTCAGGCGCATGGCGCAGCCTCCCCGGCGGTTGAGCCCTTGGCGGGCTTCTGTCGGCCGTTTCCTACAGTCAGTCGGCGGAAGCTGACAAGCCATTTATCCGATTTATAAGCCGGTGTGGCGGAGCGGACGCAAGACAGGTTAGGAGCGGAGCCCATGAACGAACATGCCCTCCGCCAGATCGTCATCGTCGGCGGCGGCACCGCGGGCTGGATGGCCGCCGCGGCGCTCGCCCGGCTGCTCGACCGCCGCTCGCTCGACATCGCCCTGGTCGAGTCCGACGAGATCGGCACGGTCGGCGTGGGCGAGGCGACCATCCCGCCGCTCATCGCCTACAACAACATGCTCGGCATCGACGAGGACGAGTTCCTCGCCGCGACCCAGGGGACGTTCAAGCTCGGCATCGAGTTCGTCGACTGGGGCGCCCTGGGCGAGCGTTACTTCCACCCGTTCGGCGACCATGGCCAGGACTTTCGCGGGGTCCATTTCCACCAGCTCTATTTGCGCGAGCGCAAGCGCCGCGAGCTTCCCGCCCTCTCCGCCTGGTCGATGAGCGCCACCGCCGCCCTGCTCGGCCGCTACGCCCGGCCCGGGCCGGACTCGCGCCTGCCCTTCTCCCAGCTCCTCCACGCCTTCCATTTCGACGCCGGCCTCTACGCCCGCTTCCTGCGCGGCCGGGCGGAAGCGGACGGGGTGCGCCGGATCGAAGGCAAGATCGTCGATTCCACGCTCGACGGGGCGAGCGGCAACGTGGCGTCCGTCACCCTGGCCGACGGCACGATCATGGAAGGCGACCTGTTCATCGACTGCTCCGGCTTCCGCGGCCTTCTGATCGAGGGGAAGCTGGCGACGGGATATGAAGCGTGGAAGCCCTGGCTCCCCTGCGACCGCGCCGTGGCGGTGCCGAGCCTTTATCCGGGCCAGCCCGATCCCTTCACCCGCTGCACAGCCCGCGCGAGCGGCTGGCAATGGCGGATCCCGCTCCAGCACCGCATGGGCAACGGCCTCGTCTATTCGAGCGACCATCTCTCCGACGCCGATGCGGCGGCGCTGGTGCTCGCCAATCTCGAGGGCGAGCCGCTCGCCGAGCCGCGCCACCTCGCCTTCGTCGCCGGCCGGCGCCGGCTCGCCTGGAACCGCAACGTCGTCTCGCTCGGCCTCTCGAGCGGCTTCATCGAGCCGCTGGAATCGACCAGCATCCATCTCATCCAGAGCGGCATCGTCAAACTTCTCGCGCTCTTTCCCGACCGGCGCTTCGACCCGGTCGAGCGCGACGAATATAATCGCCAGATGCAGGACGTGTACGAGGACGCCCGCGACTTCATCATCCTCCATTACAAGGTGACGCGGCGGGATGATTCCGATTTCTGGAACCGCTGCCGGACGATGGAGGTGCCCGACAGCCTGGCCCGAAAGATCGAGCTCTGGCGGGCAAAGGGGCGCGTCTTCCGGCAAGGGCGCGAGCTGTTCGGGACGCCGAGCTGGGCCGCGGTGATGCTCGGGCAGGGCCTCGTTCCGGAGGAGCATGAGCCCGCCGCCGACGCGCTCGACCCGGACATGATCGCCGAGGCCCTGGACAGGATGCGGGAGAGCTACGCTCGGATGGCCGAGCACATGCCCCTGCACGGCGAGTTCATCGCCCGCTCCTGCGCCGCGGCGAAGGCGGCCTGAGCCCTCTTCGTCATGCCGGACTTGATCCGGCATCCATGAACACGTCCGCATGAGCTTTCGTGCCGCGGCGTTCATGGACCCCGGATCAAGTCCGGGGTGACGATTCGGCCTTCACCGCCTCCAGCCCCAGCCATCGCGCCATCAGCTCCAGCTCGGCGGAGAGCCGCTCGCCGGTCTCCGCCGGAGCGCCCGGCTCGAGCGTCGTCTGCCGGACCAGCAGTCGCGAACGCTGGCGGTCGGCCTTGAGGTCGACCCGGGCGACCAGCGCCTCGTCGAGCAGGAAGGGCAGGACGTAATAGCCGTGCAGCCGCTTCTCGGCGGGCGTGTAGATTTCGATCCGGTAGCGGAAGCCGAACAGTCGCTCGGTCCGGCTTCGCTCCCAGACCAAAGGATCGAACGGCGCGAGCAAGGCCTGGCCCAAGATACGGCGCGGCCGGCGGGCGTCGCGGTGAAGATAGGCGGTCCGGGCCCAGCCCTCGACCGCGACCGGGATGAGCATCCCCTCCTCGACGAGCTCGGCGATCGCAATCCTCGTCTCCTCGGGCTTGAGCCGGAAATAGTCCCTGAGGTCGGTTTCGGTGGCGATGCCGTGCGCCGCCGCGGCCCGCTCCACCAGCGCCCGCTTCGCCTCGGCCTCGGCCGGGGTCGGAAGGTCGAGGATCGCGGCGGGGATGACCCGCTCGGGGACGTCGTAGAGCCGCTCGAAGCTCGGGCGACGGGTGGCGGTGGTAATCAGGCCGGCCCAGAACAGCCATTCCAGCGCCCGCTTGGTGTCGCCCCAGGCCCACCAGCCGCCTTTGCCCCTGCCCTCCTCGAAATCCGAAGCGGCGAGCGGTCCCTCCGAGCGGACCCGCTCGAGGACCGCCTCCGCCTCCGTCCGCCGCTCGCCGGCATAGGCCTTGAGGCTTCCCCAGCCGATCTCGCCGCGCTCGGCGCGGGCCATCCGCCAGCGCAGCAGGGGATGCATCTCCAGCGGCAGAAGCGACGCCTCGTGCGCCCAATATTCGAACAGGCGCCGGTCCCGCTTCGGGCCCCAGGCGGAGCGGTCGATCAGACCGCGATCGTAGGCGCCGAGCCTTGAGAAGGCGGGCAGATAATGGGCCCGCACAAGCACGTTGACGCTGTCGATCTGGTGAAGGCCGAGGCGGGCGACGGTGCGGCGAAGATCGCGGGCCGCGACCGCCTCGGGCCGGGGCAGGCCGAAGCCCTGGGCGGCGAGCGCGATCCGGCGCGCCAGGGCTGGCGAAACGCGCTCGGTCACGCCCGCCGGTTCTTCCTCCAGATGGAGACGAGGATCAGCGAGAAAGCGGCGAGCCGGAGGAGGAAGAGCCAGCTTCGCTCCTCGACCGGGATGTCGGTCAGGGTCAGCAGCGCCTGGGCGAGGCCGAGCAGACCGAAGGCCGCGGCGAAGGCGAGGAACAGGCTTTCGCGGGTCCGCTTCCAGAAACGGAGAAAGAAGAAGCCGGCGACGACGAAGCCCGCCGTGATCGCCCCGGAAAGGAAATCGAGCAGAGTCCCCACTTACTCCTCCAGATCCCAGATGAAGCCGAACAGGAGCACGCCCAAAGCGGCGATCGCGAACCCGTAGCGGGCGAGCCTGAGATCCATGTCCGGGATGAGGAGCAGGTCGAAGATCACCAGTAGATTGTTGGCCGCGAGGAACAGGAAGCAGAGCGCGCTCCAGAACAAAAGGCGGGCGCCGGCGCGGCGGTAGCTCCGCGCGAGAAGCCAGGCGCAGGCGGCGCTGGTCAGGAAGCAGAGCAGATAGACGGCGGCCGGGAACCAGGTAGACATCGTCAGTCCTTCCTGAGCCGGAAGGCGTCGGCGAAGGCGGTGATCGCCGGGTTGGCGGCGGCGACGATCGCCCGGCGAACCGCATCCGGGCTTCGCCTGTAGAGCGCCACGGCCCGCCCGGCGAGGTCGTCGAGCTCTACGGAGACCGGGCGATAAAATGCGGAGCCGTCCGCCTCGGCGATCACCAGGCCCGCCGCCGTCAGCGCTTGGACGCTCTGCGTGACCACCAGATCGCTTCCCCTCAACCCCGCCACCATCTCCTCGTGCGAGCGGCCGAGCGCCGGTTCCTGCCTGAGGAAGCACAGCAATTCCAGTGCCCAGACCGACCGGAAGGTCGAGCGGATGAAGCTGGAGACATCCTCGTCGGAGGGCATTGCAGGCGCTCGTTCCTCGCCGCGCCCCAAGACGCGTCTGACATTGTCCCCGCCCGGGCCGCTTTCTATCCGCCCGGCCGCCTAAGACAAGGCGGCCAACTGGTTAATCGCACGCTTTGCAAATTTCTGGGGTGGATTTTTTCATCCTTTCGCTATGCTGCCTCCACGGGCGGGGGCCTGGCACTGATTTTCGGGCGGGGGGAAGACGCACGAAGGAGTGGTGAGTTGAACGTACAGGCCCCGCGCGATTTCATCGATCGCCGCCAGCTGCTTAGCGCTCTCCGCAGCTTCCGCCGAGGCGATTTCACCGTCCGTCTGTCCGAAGACCTTCCCGGCGAGGACGGCGAGATCGCCCGGCTGTTCAACGAGACGGTGTCCCTGAACGAGCAGATGACCGACGAGCTGGAACGGCTCTCCCAGGTCGTCGGCAAGGAAGGCAAGATCAGCCAGCGCGGCCGGGTCAAGGCGGCGACGGGAGGCTGGGAATCGGCGATCCGCTCGGTCAACGAGCTCATCGAGGACATGGTCCAGCCGACCGCCGAGGTCGCGCGCGTGATCGGCGCGGTCGCCAAGGGCGATCTGTCGCAATCGATGACGGTCGAGATCGACGGCCGGCCGCTGAGGGGCGAGTTCCTGCGCATCGGCAAGATCGTGAACACGATGGTCGAGCAGCTCGCCTCCTTCGCCTCGGAGGTGACCCGGGTGGCGCGCGAGGTCGGCACCGAGGGCAAGCTCGGCGGCCAGGCCAATGTGAAGGGCGTCGCCGGCACCTGGAAGGATCTCACCGACAACGTCAACGCCATGGCGACCAACCTCACGGGCCAGGTCCGCAACATCGCCGAGGTGACCACCGCCGTGGCCTCGGGCGATCTTTCCAAGAAGATCACCGTCGAGGTGAAGGGCGAGATCCTCGAGCTCAAGAACACGATCAACGTCATGGTCGACCAGCTCAACTCCTTCGCCTCCGAGGTGACCCGGGTCGCCCGTGAGGTGGGTACGGAGGGTGTGCTGGGCGGCCAGGCGCGGGTGCGCGGTGTCACCGGCATCTGGAAGGACCTCAGCGACAACGTCAATCTGATGGCCAACAATCTGACCAGCCAGGTCCGCAATATCGCGCGGGTCTCGGCGGCGGTCGCGGGCGGCGATCTGACGAAGAAGGTCACCGTCGAGGCGCGCGGCGAGGTCGCGGAGCTGGCGGACACCGTCAACACGATGGTGACGACGCTGTCCTCGTTCGCGGACGAGGTGACCCGGGTGGCCCGTGAGGTGGGCACCGAGGGCGAGCTGGGCGGTCAGGCCCATGTGCCCGGGGTCTCCGGGACCTGGAAGGACCTCACCGAGTCGGTGAACTCGATGGCGTCCAATCTGACCGGTCAGGTGCGGCAGATCGCGACCGTCACGACCGCCATCGCCAAGGGCGATCTCACCCGGAAGATCGACATCGACGCCCGGGGCGAGATCCTGGAGCTGAAGACCACCATCAACACCATGGTCGACCAGCTGTCGTCGTTCGCGGGAGAGGTCACCCGGGTGGCCCGTGAGGTGGGCACCGACGGGCAGTTGGGCGGTCAGGCGCGGGTGCGCGACGTGGACGGCACCTGGCGGGACCTGACCGAGTCGGTGAACGAGATGGCCGGGAACCTGACCCGTCAGGTGCGGGCCATTGCCGCGGTGGCGACCGCGGTGACCCGCGGCGACCTCAATCTGAAGATCGACGTGGACGCCTCGGGCGAGATCCAGGAACTTCAGGACTACATCAACAAGATGATCGCGAACCTCCGCGACACCACCATCGCCAACAAGGAGCAGGACTGGCTGAAGGGCAATCTCGCCCGGATCTCCGGTCTGATGC
>JBEVDE010000213.1:0-5378 GCA_040514175.1 Allosphingosinicella sp.
ACCGCCGCCATGCTCGTCCCCCCAATCGAGGGCGACCATAGCCGCGACGGGACGAAAATTCGGTTAAGGCGCGACCGGGAAGCAGGCGGCGCCGGCCGATTTGGCCGCGGCGCAGACCCGGTCGGCGGCGGCCCGGCTGGCGCGCGGCCCCGCCTGGAGCCGGGTGACCGCTCCGGCCGCGACGTAATTGGGCTGGAGCGGGCCGAACGCGCCCACCTTGCCCCTGAGCCCGGCCCAGGCGCGCTGGGCGTTGGCGGCGCTTGCGAACGCGCCGAGCTGGACCCGCCAGCGGCCGCCCGCGGCGGCCGCGACCGGAGCCGCAGCCGGACGGCGCGGCGCCGGCGCGGCCGCTTTGGCCGGGACCTTGACCGGCGCCGCGACCGCGGCCGAAGCGAAGACGTTGGTCGTCGACCGGCCCAGGGACTGGGCGAGGACGACGCCCTGGCGGCGCTGATCGGCCGGGATGAAGCGGTCCATCGCCTTCAGATTGTCGGCGGCCGGCGGCACTCCGCCGTCGGCGGCGCGGAGCATCAGGGCGTAAGCGCGCGGCCAGTCCTTGGCGACGAGGTCGCCGTTGAACAATTCGGTGCCCAATATGTATTGCGCGCGCGGGTCGCCCAGCTCGGCGCCCTTGCGGATCCAGGGCAGTGCCTCCTGGCGGCGGCCGCCGTTGTAAAGGAGTAGCCCGACATTGACCTGGGCCTGCTCATGGCCCTGCCGGGCCGCTTTCTGGTACCAGCTCTGGGCGAGGCCGGCATTGGCCGGAACGCCGCGGCCCAGCTTGTAGGCCTGGCCGAGGTTGAACTGGGCGTCGGCATTGCCGGCTTCGGCGAGCGGCCGCCACTGGGCGACCGCTCCGGCGAAGTCGCCGCGATGCCAGCGGTCGATGCCGGCCTTGACGTCGGCCGGGGTTGGCGCCGCGGCGGCCTGGGCGCCGAGCAGGAAGAATGCCGCCGCCGTGGCTGCGAGCAGGGACCGACCGGAAAAATGCATCGTCTAATCTCCCGCGCGGGAAAGGAATTTCGGCCCTGGGAGCTAGCCGAAAATCCTTAATGCGCGCTTAGCATAAGGTGGAAGGGGCCGTCGTCCCGGCGAAGGCCGGGACCCCGGCGAGTGAAAGGCCGGCGCCCTTCACCCACCGGGGCCCTAGCCTCCGCTGGGGCGACGGCAGCGGAAAAAGCCGCCTTCGCTTCATTCGCGTTAACCGGATTTTAGCCAAGTGGGGCGCAGGACAGCGGCCAAGGATCGCGAGCCCGAGGGGAAAACATGCGCGTTTTGGCACTATCGTCGCAGAAGGGGGGATCCGGCAAGACCACCTTGTCCGGCCATCTCGCCGTCCAGGCGGAACGGGCAGGGGCGGGGCCCGTCTGCCTGATCGACATCGATCCGCAGGGATCGCTCGCCGACTGGTGGAACGAGCGCGAGGCGGAAATGCCCGCTTTCGCCCAGACCACGGTCGCCCGGCTCCAGGCCGACCTCGAGATATTGCGCCAGCAGGGCTTCAAGCTCGCCGTGATCGACACGCCTCCGGCCATCACCATGGCCATCCAGAGCGTGATCCAGGTCGCCGAGCTGATCCTCATTCCGACCCGGCCGAGTCCGCACGACCTTCGCGCCGTCGGCGCCACCGTCGATTTGTGCGAGCGCGCCGGCAAGCCCTTGATCTTCGTCGTCAACGCGGCGACGCCCAAGGCCCGGATCACCTACGAGGCCGCGGTCGCGCTCTCGCAGCACGGCACCGTCGCCCCGGTCACGCTTCATCACCGCACCGATTACGCCGCCTCGATGATCGACGGGCGAACGGTGATGGAGGTCGATCCCAACAGCAAATCCGCCAAGGAGGTGGTCGAGCTCTGGGATTATGTCGCCGACCGGCTCGAGAAGAATTTCCGGCGCACGATCTTCTCGGCGCCGCAGCAAGGCTATGGCGTCCATCCCTCGAACGCGCGACCCGCCGCCGGCTTCGGCCGACGCGTGGTCGGCCAGTAAGGGGAGGGACAGATGGCCGAGACCAAGCCCTTCGCTTCCCTCTCCTCAGGCCTCCTCGCCCGCAAGGGGGCGGCCAAGCCCGCCATGCGTCCGCAGGGCTTCGGAAGCTTCGGAAGCAGCCTCGAGGATCTGGGCTGGAACGACATGGGCACCGGGCCTGCTTCGCTCCACGACATTCACGAAGCGCACGATCTGCCCGAGCATGTGCCGAGTTCGATCGAGGCGCTGACGCCCGCGCCGGGCGGCCGTACCCATGCCGAGCCGCCGCCGGTGGTCGAACAGCAGCGCTCGCTCGAGGCCCGGCTGGCCCCGATCGAGCCCGAACCCGAGATCGACCCCGAGCCCGAGGTCGAACCCGAGGTTCCGGAGGCCGAGCTCGAGGCGCCGGAGGCCGAAGCGCCGCCGCAGTCCGAAGCCGAGGCGGCGCCCGTCGAGGCGCCGGCCGAGGCCCGCATCGTCAAGCTTCCGCGCTCCCGGGTCACCGCGGCGCGGACTCCGGCGGTCGCGGTGCGGGCCAAGGCGGCCTTCACCCTTCGTCTCGATCCGGAGCGGCACCTCAAGCTTCGCCTCGCCTGCGCCCTGTCGCGCCGCTCGGCGCAGCAGCTGGTTACCGAGGCTCTCGATGAATTCCTCGATTCGCGGCCCGAGCTCGAGGCTCTCTCCGGTCAATATCCGGGCCAGTCGAACCAGCGTTGAGCGGAGTGGGTAGAATGAACAAGAGCGTCGCACTGAAGTTCGCGGTCTCGGCTCTGGCGATCGGAACCACCATGGTCGCCTGCGGGCCGGCCGCAACCTCGCGAATCGCCTCGGCCTCGACCCGGGCGCCGAAGGGCGAGCAGGAAGCGGCGTCGCTCTACGCCAAGGCGCAGGATTCCGTTCGCAAGAGCGAATATGCCGAAGGCCTCGGCTTCGCGGAGCGGGCGGTGGAGCTCAGCCCGCGCGACATCGGCTACCGCATGATCCTCGGCGATCTCTATCTCAAGAACGGCCGCGTCCAGTCGGCCGAGACCACCTTCGGCGACGTCCAGAAGCTCGATCCGGGCAATTCGCGCGCCGCGTTCAACATCGCCCTGGCGAGGATCGCGCTCGGCCGCCCGGCCGGCGCCGTCGCCGAGCTTGACCGGCTCGCCGAAACCGCTTCGCCGGCCGACATCGGTCTCGCTTATGCGCTCGCCGGCGAGCCGCGCCGGGCGATCGAATTGCTCGAGCCGGCCGCCCGCGCCGCCGGAGTCACCGGCCGCACCCGCCAGAATCTCGCTCTGTCCTACGCCCTCGCCGGCGAGTGGGAAAAAGCCCGGATCGTCGCCGCCCAGGATCTGTCGCCGGCCGATCTCAGCGCCCGCCTGCAGCAATGGGCGGCGCTAGCCCAGCCCGGCGGCGGCGCCGCCCAGGTCGCCGCCTTGCTCGGAGTGACCGCGGTCGCGGACCAGGGCCAGCCGGTCCGACTGGCGTTGAGCCCGCCGCAGCCCGCGACCGAAGCGCTCGCTTCGGCCGAGCCGCTGCCCGAGCCGGCGCCCGAAACCGTGGCCGCGACCGCTCCGGCGCTCGCCCAGGCCGAGATCGCTCCGGAGCCCGCTCCGGCCCAGCCCCAGGCTCAGCCGGCGCCGGTCCAGCTCGCCACCAGCGAGCTTCCTTCATGGGTCAGCGAGCGCGCCGCCGCCGAGGCCGCCGCGCCCGCCGAGGAGACGAAGCCGCTTTACGCCGAGGCGGTTCAGGCGCTCGTCACGCCGCAGCCGGCGGTGATCAGGCCGGCGCGCTCGATCGAGTCGCCGGCGCCCCGCTTCGAGGCTTCGCGCCGTCCGGCCCGGGCCGCCGGCCCCGGCCGCTTCGCCGTCCAGCTCGGCGCTTATTCCTCCTCCTCGTCGGTGGAGCGGGCCTGGGCGCAGATGCTCAAGCGCTTCGGCTTCGCCGACCTGACCCCGCTCAGCACGACCGTCAACGTCCCCGGCCGGGGCACATTGCACCGCCTGTCGGTGGCGGGCTTCGCGAGCCGCGAGGCGGCGGGCCGGACCTGCCGCTCGATCCAGGCCAGGGGCGGCGCCTGCTTCGTCCGCACCGTCGCCGGCGACGCCCCGGTGCGCTGGGCGAGCCGCTACGCGACGGGCCGCAAAGGCTGATCCGACTTATAAATCCTCCCCGAGATTTCTCGGGGAGGGGGACCAGGCGAAGCCTGGTGGAGGGGTTCTTACCGATTCCGTAGAACCCCTCCACCGCGCTTCGCGCGGTCCCCCTCCCCCGGAAAGCCGGGGGAGGATTCAAGGCCCGCCTCAATGCCTTATCGAGGCGCCCGCGACGTCGTCGGGCGCCGCCGCCAGCTCGGGCGCCGGGACGCCGAGCTCGTCGGCCTCGGTCCAGTCGATCGGCGCGATCGGGGTTGCCAGCGCGTGGCTGAGCACCTCGTCGACATGGCTTACGGGCACGATCTCAAGCCCGCCGGTGATCGTCGCGGGAATCTCGACCAGATCCTTCTCATTCTCGGCCGGGATCAGCACCTTCTTGATGCCGCCGCGAAGCGCCGCGAGCAATTTCTCCTTGAGGCCGCCGATCGGAAGCACCCGCCCGCGCAGGGTGACCTCGCCGGTCATGGCGACGTCGCGGCGGACCGGGATCCCGGTCAGGGTGGAGATGATCGCGGTGACCATGCCGACTCCGGCGGACGGGCCGTCCTTCGGAGTCGCGCCCTCGGGCAGATGAACGTGAATGTCCTTGCGCCCGAAGATGCTCGGCTTGACCCCGTAGCTCGGGCTCCTCGCCTTGACGAAGGAGAAAGCGGCCTGGATCGACTCCTGCATGACGTCGCCCAGCTTGCCGGTCGTCTTGATCTGGCCCTTGCCGGGCACGGTGACCGCCTCGATGGTCAGCAACTCGCCGCCGACCTCGGTCCAGGCCAAGCCGGTGACGGCGCCGATCTGGTCCTCTTCCTCGCCCATGCCGTGGCGGTGGCGGCGCACGCCCGAATATTCGCCGATATTCTCGGCGGTGAGCTCGACCCGCTCGGTCTTGCCCTCGAGGATCCGGCGAAGCACCTTGCGCGCCACCTTGGCGATTTCCCGTTCCAGGGTACGAACGCCCGCCTCGCGGGTGTAATGCTGGATGAGGCTCCTGAGGCCGTCCGTCGCGAAGACCAGCTCGCCTTCCTTCAGCCCGTGCGATTCGATCTGCTTGGGGATGAGGTGGCGGACCGCGATCTCGACCTTCTCGTCCTCGGTATAGCCTTCGAGCCGGATGATCTCCATCCGGTCCATCAGCGGCTGCGGCATGTCCATCGTGTTGGCGGTGGTGACGAACATGACGTCCGAAAGATCGTAGTCGATCTCCAGATAATGGTCCTGGAACTTGTTGTTCTGCTCGGGATCGAGAACCTCGAGCAGAGCCGAGGCCGGATCGCC
>JBEVDE010000219.1:0-7999 GCA_040514175.1 Allosphingosinicella sp.
GCTCACGACGGCGGAACGGCGACTTTGGTATGCGTTGCGGGAGAAACGGCTGGAAGGAGCAAAGTTTCGCCGGCAGGTTGTGATTGGCCCCTACATCGCGGATTTCGCCTGTCGTCTGCCAAAAATGCTGGTCGTGGAAGTGGATGGCGAGACGCATGCTGGCCGGGAACTCTATGACGCGGCAAGAACGACTGACTTGAAAAAGCGCGGCTATGAAGTGATGCGATTTACGAATTCGGACGTGATGACCAATCTCGATGGAGTCTTGTTGACGATTCTTCAGGTTCTCCAGTCTCCCCCTCTCCCCGGCCCTCTCCCCTGAAGGGGAGAGGGAGAAAGGCCAGGAATGCCGCTCTACCTTACCGAAGACCAGGTCATGCTCCGCGACACGGCCCGGCAGCTGATGGCCGAGGAAGGGTCGATCGCCGGCCAGCTTCGCAAATATCGCGACATGGGCTGCAAGGACGGCTTCGGCCATGCCTTGTGGAAGCAGATGGCGGAGCTCGGCTTCACCGGGATCCTGATCGGCGAAGCCGACGGCGGCCTCGGCCTCGGCCATGTCGAGGCGGGGATCGTGCTCGAGGAGATCGGGCGCAATCTGACGCCGTCGCCCTTCCTGATCAGCGCCGTCGCGATCGTCGAGGCGCTGAAGGGGACGCCCCATGCCGAGCGCTGGTTTCCCGGCATCCTCGCCGGCGACACGGTCGCGGCGCTGGCCGTGGACGAAGGGCCCAAGCACCGGCCCGAGGCCATCGCGATGCGGGCCGAGCGGGCCGGCAACGGCTTCCGGCTCACCGGGCGCAAGCAGTTCGTCGTCCAGGGCGCCTCGGCGGATCTGATCGTCGTCGCGGCCCGGACCGAGGAGGGCCTGACCCTGTTCGCGGTGGAGAAGGAGGCCAAGGGGCTCGAGGTGGAAGGAGTCCGGCTGGTCGATTCCAGCATCGGCGCCCGGCTCGATTTCCAGGGCGTCGAGGTCGATTCCGACGCGGTCGTCGGCGAGGTCGGGCAGGGCGAGGCGGTGCTTTCGCGGGTGCTCGACGCCGGCCGCGCCGGCGCCGCCTCGGAGATGGTCGGGCTCGGCTCGGCGGCGATGGGGATGACGGTCGGCTATCTCAAGCAGAGGAAGCAGTTCGGCCGGCTGATCGGCGAGTTCCAGACGCTCCAGCACCGCTCCGCCCACCTTTATTCGGAGCTCGAGATCGCCCGTTCGGCCGCGCTCAAGGCCCAGCAATTGCTCGACGAGGGCAGCCCGGAGGCGGCGGCGATGGTCTGCGTCGCCAAGGCCAAGGCGGGCCGGGCCTCGACCCTGGCGGTTCAGGAAGGCGTCCAGATGCACGGCGGCATCGGCATGACCGACGAATATGACATCGGCCTCTACATGAAGCGCGACCGGGCTTTGAACGAGCTGTTCGGCGATGCCAATTACCATGCCGACAAGCTGGCCCGGATGAAGGGATATTGAAAAATCCTCCCCCGGATTTCCGGGGGAGGGGGACCGCGCGAAGCGCGGTGGAGGGGTTCTACGGCGCCTGAAGAACCCCTCCACCAGGCTCCGCCTGGTCCCCCTCCCCGGCAAATGCCGGGGAGGATTTAGGAGACGAATATGCCCCTCGACCCCGAATCCTTCGACCTCCTCCTCGCCACCGTCCGCCGCTTCGTGCGCGAGCGGCTTCGTCCGCTCGAGGAGCGCGTCGACCGCGAGGACGAGGTGCCGGCCGAGATCGTCGCCGAGATGCGCGAGATGGGCCTGTTCGGGCTCTCCATCCCTGAGGAACATGGCGGGCTCGGCCTGACCATGTCGGAGGAGGTGCGGGTCGCGCTCGAGCTCGGCGGGACGACGCCGGCCTTCCGCTCCACCTTCGGAACCAATGTCGGGATCGGAAGCCAGGGACTCGTCATGGCCGGAAGCGAGGCCCAGAAGGCGCAGTGGCTGCCGCGCATCGCCTCGGGCGAGATCATCACCAGCTTCGCCCTCACCGAGCCCGGCGCCGGCTCGGACAGCGCCTCGGTCCAGACCAAGGCGGTGCTCGACGGCGACGTCTATCGCCTGACCGGCACCAAGCGCTTCATCACCAATGCCGACAAGGCCTCGCTCTTCACCGTCATGGCCCGCACCGGCGAGCCCGGAGCGAAGGGCGTCTCGGCCTTCCTCGTCCCGGCCGGCCTGCCCGGAGTTTCGGTCGGCAAGCCCGAGAGGAAGATGGGCCAGCAGGGCGCCCATGTCTGCGACGTCAATTTCGACGGAGCTCCGGTGCCGGCCGCCAACCGGCTCGGCGAGGAAGGGGAGGGGTTCCGGATCGCGATGCGGGTGCTCGACCGCGGCCGCCTCCACATCGCCGCGGTCTGCGTCGGAATCGCCGAGCGGCTGATCGCCGACGCCGTCGGCTATGCGGCGGAGCGCAAGCAATTCGGCAAGGCCATCGCCGAATTCCAGCTCATCCAGGCGATGATCGCCGACAGCAAGACCGAGACGATGGCGGCGAAGGCGCTGGTGCTGGAGGCGGCGGCGCTGAAGGATCGCGGCGAACCGATCACGCTCGAAGCGGCCGCGGCCAAATATTTCGCCAGCGAGACGGTGGGGCGGGTGGCCGACCGCGCGGTGCAGATCTTCGGCGGCGCGGGCTATGTCGCCGATTACGGCATCGAGCGGCTCTACCGCGACGTGAGGCTGTTCCGGATCTACGAGGGCACCAGCCAGGTCCAGCAGCTCGTCATCGCCCGGGAAGTGATGAAAAGGGGAGGGTAAAATTCCTCCCCCGCATTAGCGGGGGAGGGGGACCGCGCGGAGCGCGGTGGAGGGGCTCTTCCAGCCTCCGAAGAACCCCTCCACCAGGCTTCGCCTGGTCCCCCTCCCCGCGAAATCGCGGGGAGGAATTTACCTTCGAACCATCAGATTCATCCGCGCCGCGGCGATCGGCTTGGCCCGGTCCAGCTGCCAGGCATGGGCCTCGACGTTGGCGACGCGGCTGCCGAGGCGGGTCACCACCGCCGACGCGTAAGTGTCGTGGTCTGTGCCGCCGCGCATGAAGTCGACGCTGACGTTGATCGGCCTGGCGGTCGCGCCGTCGCCCAGGGCTTCGAAAAGCGTGCCCAGAGCGGCGAATTCGAGCAGGCCGGCGATCGCCCCGCCGTGGAGAAAGCCGGGGCGGCCGACCACTTCCTCGCGAAACGGCATCACCCAGAGGAGGCTTCCGTCGGCGCCCCGCTCGGTGCGCAGGCCGAGCAATTCGGCATAAGGGGGCAGGGGATGCATGGGGTCCGTTACCCTGTGCGCCGGCACCCGTCACCCCGGACTCGATCCGGGGTCCATGAGCGCGGCCATGGACGTTCGGAGCCGACGGTGTTCATGGATGCCGGATCAAGTCCGGCATGACGAGCAAGTCTTCCGGCTCATCCACGTCCCGCAGGGTCTCCCCCATGTTCAGGGACCAGCCCAGGGCTTCGATCCGGGCGATCGTCCCGCCCGCGACGGCGGCCGTGCTCCAGGCTATCGCCTCGAACAGCGAAGGATGGAAGCGCTTCAGGCCCAGCAGCGCATAGCCGCCGTCCCGGGCCGGATGGATCACGGCATCATGGCTGGCCAAGGCTTCAGCCGCCGCGACGAGGCGGTGCCGGTCCAGTTCCGGGCAGTCGGCGCCTATGAGGAGGATGTTGTCGCCCTCGCCGAGGGTCCGCCGCGCCGCTCGCGCGAGCCGCTCCCCCAGATCGCCCTCGCCCTGGCCGGTCAGGATCAGGCCGGTCCGCGCTTCGTGCCATTGGGCCGAATCGGGATCCCCGCACAGATCCACCGCGAGCCCGGTCGCCAGCGCCTCCTCCACCGTCGCCGCGAGCATCCGCCGCGCCAGCGCTGCCGCCCCCTCGGCGCCCAGAGCGGGGATGAGCCTCGTCTTCACCCGCCCCGGCACCGGTCGCTTGGCGAAGATGACGATCCTCGTCATCCGCGCCGCCAGGCGTGATAGCGCTCCACCCAGGCCAGCAGCCGCTCGGGCTTGTGCGCCTTCTTCCATTCGCCGGCGGCATATTTGTTCGCTTCGGCGAGGGTCGGATAGGCGTGGATGGTGCCGAGAAGCTTGTTGAGGCCGAGGCCGTGCTTCATCGCCAGCACCAGCTCGGCGATCGTCTCGCCGGCATTGGCGGCGACGATGGTGGCGCCGAGCAGCCGGTCCTTGCCCGGCTGGACGAGCAATTTGACAAAGCCGCGGTTGGCGCCTTCCGCCAAGGCGCGGTCGAGGTGGGAAAGGTCGTAGCGCACCACCTCATAGTCGATTCCCGCCGCCTTCGCCGAAAGCTCGTTATGGCCGACATGGGCGACCTCGGGATCGGTGAAGGTGACCCAGGGCAGCACCCGATAGTCGGCGCGGAAGCGCTTCAGCTGCCCGAACAGGCCGTTGACCGCCGCGAACCCGGCCTGGTGGGCGGCGAAATGGGTGAATTGTTAGGGGCCGGCGCCGTCGCCGACCGCGTAGATATTGGGGAAGCGGGTCTCGAGCCATTCGTTGACGGCGATATTGCGGTCCGCCTCGATACCGAGATCCTCGAGCCCGTAACCGGCCAGCCGGGCCCTGCGGCCGACGGCGACGATTATCTCGTCGAAGGGGATCGGCCGCTCGCCGCCGTCCGAGCGGACGACGAGTATCTTGTCCTGGACCCGCACCGCCTCATGCCCGGTGAGGATCGTCACGCCTTCCTCGCGAAGCACCGCCTCGACCAGCGCCGAAACCTCCTCGTCCTCCTTCGGAAGAAGCCGCGGCCCGTGCTCGACCTGGCTGACCTTCGCGCCGAGCCGGGCGAAGGCCTGGGCCAGCTCGGTGCCGATCGGCCCGCCGCCGACGATCGCGATCCGCTCCGGCATCCGGCCGCGGCCGCGCAGGCTCTCCCACATCGTGTCGCTGGTCAAATAGCCGCACTCCGCCAGCCCCGGGATCGGCGGCACCGCCGGCTCGCCGCCCGCGGCGATGACGATGGCCCGCGCCGTCAGCCGCTCGCCGCCGTCTATCTCGACGGTCCAGGGATCGACCAGCTTCGCATGGCCCTTGCGCACGTCGACTCCGAGGCCGGTATAGCGCTCGACGCTGTCGGCCGGGGCGATCTCGGCGATGATGCGGTGGATGCGCTCGATCAGCGCGCCGAAGCGGATCTCCGGCTCCGCCGGGGCGATCCCATAGCCGGCGGCGGTGCGGATCTCATGGGCGGCCCGGGCGCTCCGGATCAGGGCTTTCGAAGGCACGCAGCCGGTGTTGAGGCAGTCGCCGCCCATCTCGCCTTTCTCGATCAGGGTCACCTTCGCCCGAACCGTCGCCCCGATCAAAGCGGTGACCAGCCCGCCCGCCCCGGCGCCGATGACGATGAGGTTGCGGTCGAACCGCCGCGGCCGCCGCCAGCCCCGATAGGCGCGGCGCCGTTTCCACCCTCCCACCGCCGCTTTGGCGAGGAGCGGGAACAGGCCGAGCAGGACGAACGAGCCGAGCAGGGCCGGGGACAGGATATCGCCCAGGCTCTCGATCGCGGCGAGCTGGGTGCCCGCGTTCACGTAGACGATCGTGCCGGGCAGCATTCCGGCCTGGCTCACCAGAGCGAAGGTAATGAGCCGCATCGCCGTCAGCCCCATGGCGAGGTTGATGAGGAAGAAGGGGAAGGCGGGGATCAGCCGAAGGGTGAGGAGGTAGAAGGCGCCGTCCCTGGCGATGCCCCGGTCGATGGCGTCGATGCGGCCGCCGAACCGGGCCTTGACCCAGTCGCGAAGCACGTAGCGCGACGACAGGAAGGCGAGGCTCGCCCCGATCGTCGAGGCGAAGGAGACGATGAGCGTTCCCTCCCACAGGCCGAAGATCGCTCCGGCCGCGAGCGTCATGATCGCCGCGCCGGGGAGGGAAAGGGCGGTGACCGCGACGTAGAGCAGGAAGAAGGCGGCGACGGCGGCCAGCGGGTTGGCCGACACGAAGGCCGCCAGCTCCGCCTGCCGCGCCTTGAGGCTGGCGAGGGTGAGATAGGCGCCGAGATCGAAGACGAAGAAGGCGCCGACCGCCAGGGCGATGAGCAGCAGAAGGAGGATCCTGCCTAGTCTGCCCCGCTTCATCGTCCCGCCCCGCTTTCGACCCCGCTCCCGTGAACGACGGGAGAGGGCCTTTCGGCCTAACACCGCCGATCCAATTCGCCTATCGTCGGATCGGTGAACGCTCCGACCGCCTCGCCTTTCATCGACCCCGCCGCGCGGCCGCTCGACCCCGCCAAGTTTCGCGACCCGCTCGTCACCGCCAAAGGCGAGCCCCGGGCCCGGGTCGCTTTGTCTCGCCTCGACACCCTCTGGATCAACACCGGAACGCTCTGCAACCTCGCCTGCAAGAGCTGCTATATCGAGAGCTCGCCGACCAACGACTCGCTCGTCTATCCGACGCTCGCGGAGATCCTCCCTTATCTGGACGAGGCGGCGGCGCTGGGGACGCGCGAGATCGGCTTCACCGGCGGCGAGCCGTTCATGAACCGCGAGGCGATCGCGATGATCGCGGCGGCGCTCGAGCGGGGCTTCGAGGCGCTGGTGCTGACCAACGCGATGCGGCCGATGCGCCGCTTCGAGGCCGCGCTCTCGGGGCTGCCGCGGGAGCGGCTGACGCTCAGGGTCAGCCTCGACCATCACATAGGGGCGGTGCACGAAGCCGAGCGCGGCGCCGGGAGCTGGGCGAAGGCGCTGGACGGCCTGCGCTGGCTCGAGGCGAACGGCTTCCGGACGGCGATCGCCGGGCGCCAGCTTCCCGGCGAGAGCCTCGAGCAGGCGCGCCTCGGCTATGCGCAGCTGTGCCGGCGCGAGGGCCTCGCCGCCGGGGCCGGCCTCGTCCTTTTCCCGGCGATGGACGCCGCCGCCGACGTCCCCGAGATCACGACCGCCTGCTGGGACATCCTCAACGTCGCGCCCACGGCGATGATGTGCGCGTCGAGCCGGATGGTGGTGAAGGCCCGGGGGGCGGCGCGCCCCCATGTGGTGGCCTGCACGCTTCTGCCCTACGACCCGCAATTCGCTCTGGGCTCGACGCTTGCGGATTCGGCGCGGGAGGTTTCACTCAACCATCCCCATTGCGCCCGCTTCTGCGTTCTGGGTGGGGCTTCATGTTCTGCCTGAATATCCTCCCCATCCGCAGGATGGGGAGGGGGACCCCGCGTAGCGGGGTGGAGGGGTAATTGGCGAGGACGGTTCCAGCTACCCCTCCACCACATTTCGTGTGGTCCCCCTCCCCATGCTAGCATGGGGAGGATGCTCTCCATCGTCATCCCGGCCCTGAACGCCGCCGCCACGCTCGGCCCCTGCCTCGCCGCGCTGGGCGGGGCCGGCGAGATACTCGTCGTCGATGGCGGCTCGGCCGACGCCACCTCTGCCATCGCTGAAGCCTCCGGCGCCCGTCTCATCCGCTCGCCCAAAGGCCGCGGCGCCCAGCTCGCCGCCGGCGCCGCCGCGGCGAGGAGCGCCTGGCTGCTCTTCCTCCACGCCGACACAAGGCTCGCCCCCGGCTGGCTCGATGCGGCGGAGCGGCACATGGCGCGGCATCCGGCGCGGGCCGCCTGCTTCCGCTTCCGCCTGGACGCGGGCGAAAGGCGGGCGCGGCTGATCGAGACCGGAGTGGCGCTGAGGGTGAAATGGCTCGGCCTGCCTTATGGCGACCAGGGCCTGCTCGTCCCCCGCCGCCTCTACGACGAAGCGGGCGGCTACCGGCCACTGGCGCTGATGGAGGATGTCGACCTCGTCCGCCGCCTCGGCCGGATCCAGCGGCTCGGCGCCGACGCGATCACTTCGGCGGCACGCTGGCGGCGGGACGGCTGGCTCCGCCGCTCCGCCCGCAATCTGCTCTGCCTCGCGCTCTACCGGTGCGGGATGAGCGTGGAACGGGTGGCCCGGCTCTATGGCTGACGCCGAGGCCCTGTTCGCGGCGGCGGCGGCGAAGCTTCGCGGCGACGGCGGCGGTCGCGACCTCCCAGGGGCGCTCGAGCTGTTCCGGCAATCGGCCGGCGA
>JBEVDE010000235.1:0-3869 GCA_040514175.1 Allosphingosinicella sp.
GACGAAGCGGAAAGGCCGGGCCGGCTCGAGCGGAGCGCCGAGGCGCGATTCGATCTCCGCCTTGATCCAGTCCAGCCCCTTGTCGTCGACCGTATATTTGAAGCGGGCGCGGTTGCGCTCGGCGCGATTGCCATAGTCGCGCTGGACCGACATCACCGCTCCCGTCGTCGCGACCAGCCGGTCTTTGGGGATGTAGCCGATGACGTCGGCGAGCCGCGGATAGGTGAGGGGCTCGTTCTCGGTGCGGCCCATGCCGCCGCCGATCGCGACGTTGAAGCCTTCGAGCCCGGTCGCGCCCTCGATGGCGATGAAGCCGAGATCCTGGGTGTAGACGTCGATGTCGTTGGACGGCGGAACGACGAAGCCGATCTTGAACTTCCGCGGCAGATAGGTCGCGCCGTAGAAGGGCTCCTCCTCCGGCTCCGAGCCGGCGACCTTCTCCTCGCCATACCAGATTTCATGATAGGCGCGGGTCTTGGGCAGATATTCGTCGCTCACCTGGCGGGCGGCGGCGACGACTTCGGCGTGAAGCGCCGAATGCTCCGGATCGGCGGCGCACATGACGTTGCGCGAGACGTCGCCGCAGGCGGCGACGGTATCGAGCAGGGCTTCGTGAAGCCCCTGGATGGCGGCGCGCACGTCCTCCTTGAGCACCCAGTGGAACTGGAAGGTCTGGCGGCTGGTGAGGCGAAGGGTTTCGCCGCCATGGGCGCGGGCGAGCGAGTCGAGCTTCAGCCATTGCTCAGGCGTGCACACGCCTCCGGGGAGGCGGACCCGGATCATGAAGCGATAGGCCGGCTCCAGCTTCTGGCGCCGCCTTTCGTCGCGCAGGTCGCGGTCGTCCTGCTGGTACATGCCGTGGATCTTCATCAGCCTCGTGTCGTCGGTGGCGACGGCGCCGGTGATGCGGTCGAGCAGGCCGGTGGCGATGGTGCCGCGAAGATAGTTGCTGGCCTTTTTCAGCCTCTCGTCCGCGCTCAGGCGGTCGAGCGGCTGGGACAGGTCCTTGCTTCGGTCGATGAGGGTCGCTTCGCCGGCCATGTCAGTAGACGTCCCGCTGGTAGCGATGGCTGCGCTGGAGGTCGCGGACGTATTCCTCGGCGCCCTCGCGCTCGAGCCGCCCCTCGTCGGCGACGATCGAAATCAGCGCCTCGTGGACGTCCGGCGCCATCCGCGCCGCGTCGCCGCACAGATAGAGGTGGGCGCCGTCCTCGAGCCAGGCGAAGAGATCGCCGGAGCGCTCCAGCATGCGGTGCTGGACGTAGGTCCGGCCGCCGCGGTCGCGCGAGAAGGCGACGTCCATCCGGCCGAGCACGCCGTCCTTCAGCCAGGCCTGCCATTCGGTCTGGTAAAGGAAGTCGCTGCGGAAATTGCGCTCGCCGAAGAACAGCCAGCTGTCCCCGCTCGCGCCGCGCGCCTCGCGCTCCTGGAGGAAGGCGCGATAGGGGGCGATGCCGGTGCCGGCGCCGATCATGATGATCGCCTTGTCGTCGCCGGGAAGGCGGAACTGCTCGTTGGCCTGGATGTAGACGGGCAATGTGGCCCCCACGGCGCCGCGATCGGCAAGATGGGCGGAAGCGACCCCGTGCCGCGCTTCGCCGTGGAGCTCGTAGCGCACCGGGGCGAGCGTGATATGCGCTTCGTCCGGCATCGCCGAGAGACTGGAGGAAAGGGAATAGAGGCGCGGCTGGAGCGGCCTCAGCCCCGCCACGAAAGTTTCGGAATCGATGTTTTTCAACGGGAATCGCCGCACGATGTCGACGATGTGGTGGGCTCGAAGCCAAGACTGGCGCTCGGCCTTGCCGTCTTCCCCGTTCAGCCGCTGAAGCGCCGCCGCGCCGGTCAGGGCGGCCCAATGGTCGAGGAAGCGGGGCGGTGTGATCGCGATCTCGAAATGGCTTTCGAGCGCCTCGCCAAGGGTCGTCGCCTCGCCCTTCACGGTCAGCGGCGAGTCTCCCGAAAGACCGGTCGCGTCGAGCAGCGCGGCGACGGCGGCGGGATCGTTGCGGGCGACGATGCCGAGCGCGTCGCCCGGCTCGTAGCGGAGGCCGGAACCGGCGATATCGAGCTCGATATGCCGGGTCGCCTTGCTGGAATCGCGGCCGACGATGACCAGATTGTCGATGATCCGGGCCGGATAGGGATTGCGCTTGTCGTGCGCGGTCGCCGCCGGGAAGGCGGGGTCAGCCGGGGCGGACACCTCGCAGCCCGCCCCGGCCTGGGCAACAAGCAGGGCCAGCGCCTCGGCGCGCCACTGTGCTGCCGTCTCGTCATAATCGACGTCGCATTCGGCCCGTTCCGTCAGCCGCGCCGCGCCGAGCGATTCGAGCCGCCGGTCGAGCCTCCGCCCGGCCTCGCAGAAATGCTCGTAGGTGGAATCGCCCAGCGCGAGCACCGAATAGCGAAGCTCGGGGAGCTTCGGCGCCTTCGGGCCTTCGACGAACTCGAAGAAGTCGAGCGCCGGCTGGGGCGGATCGCCCTCGCCGTGGGTGCTGACGATGACGAGCAGATCCTGCTCCTCGCGAAGCCGCCTCGGCTTGTACCGGGCCATGTCCTCGACCTGGGCGACCAGCCCCTGGTCGGCCGCGGTGGCGGCGAAGGCGCGGGCGAGCCCGGCGCAATTGCCGGTCTCGCCGCCATGAAGAACGGTCAGGGTTCGGACCGCGGCCGCGGCTCCGGCGGGAAGCGCGCCGTCGCCGGCGAGCCGGGCGATGCCGGCCTCGAGGCCGGCGAAATAGCCGCTGATCCAGCGCGCCTGCTCGGCCGTCACCGAGCCGGTCAGGGCTTCGACCTGGCGGCGCTGCTCGAGGCTGAGCGTGTCGGCCGGGAAAAGGGCTCGAGCGGTCATGGCCGCCTCCTCAAGGGGTTCAGATGACCCATTCCGCCTCCCCCTCCTGCTCGAGGTCCGCCGAATCGAACTGCCGGCCCGGCCAGGCTTCGGCGGCCGGAAGATCCACGGCGACGAGGACGTGGAGTCCGGCCCGGCTCATCAGCCCGGCGACCGCGCGCACCCGGCGGATGTGCTCGGCCGCGTCGGCGGGCGTTCCGGCGAGGTCGCTGTTGAGGCCGTCCCGGAGCGTTTCCGCGTCGAGGATGAAGCTCATCCGGCCCATCGCCTGGAGCCTCTGCTGGGCCTGGGCGGCGACTTCGGCGCGCTCTTCCGCGGCGACCGAGTTGAGCCAGATGATCCGGTCCGCCTCGCCGGTCGCGCGGTCGAGCGCCGCCCGGCGCGGGAAGCCGTCGATCATCCCGGCGGCGGCCGTCGCATTGCTGAGCTTGTCGATGAGGATGAAGGCGCCCAGCTCCCGGCCGCGGGCATAAGGGATGGCCGCGACCTCGCGGTCGAGCCTGATCTCGCAGCGGCCGATGTCGTTCAGAGCGAGGAGCCGGGCGTCGGCGGGACGGCCGCTGTCGACCTCGACGATATGCTCGACCTTGCTCACCGTCGCCGAAACCATGCTTGCGCCGATCTTCAGCCAGTAGGACCGGCCGGGCACGAGCGGCTCGTGCGACATCCAGACGAGATTGGCGACGAGGCCGTCGGCGACGTGCGGCGGCGAGGCGACCGAGGCGATGACCTCGCCGCGCGAGCAATCGACCTCGTCGGTGAGGGTGAGGGTGACCGACTGGCCCTCCACGGCCCGCTCGAGGTCGCCGTCGAAGGTGACGATCCGCTCGATATGGGAGCGGCGGCCCGAGGGGAGGATGACGATCTCGTCGCCCGGCCGGACGCTTCCTCCCGATATCCGCCCGGCATAGCCGCGGAACCGGCTGTCGGGGCGATTCACCCACTGGACCGCCATGTGGAAGGCGCCCGAATCGGGCCGGGCGGCGGCGATCGGCACGGTCTCGAGATGCTCGAGCAGGGA
>JBEVDE010000243.1:0-2856 GCA_040514175.1 Allosphingosinicella sp.
AATGCCGAAGACGGCGACCCGGCCGGTGGGGAAGCCGGCGGTCGGGCGATAACCCCTCTCCCTGCAGGGGAGAGGGAGGGGCCCGCCGCGAAGCGGTGGGAGGGTGAGGGCTTACTACCAGGCCCTCACCCTGGCGCTTCGCGCCTGTCCCTCTCCCCTTCAGGGAGAGGGGGGTCACAAAATCCCGAAGGTCCACCCCTCCGTCCGGGCGAGCTCCGGGGTTAGGCCTTCAGGGGCGAAAGCTCCCGGCTCCGAGGCGGCGAGCGCGCGCATTCCGGCGGCGGTGACGAGGGCGTCGGTCTGGTGGTCGCTGGGCTCGAAGCGGAGCCGCGCGGGGCGGCTGCCGAGTCCGGCGAGCGCCCGGTCGAGCTCGGAGCGCGACCTCAGCTTGGCGCCGCTGAGGCCGGCCCGGCGAAGATAGATTCGCGTGTAGATCTCGACGACCGCGCTGCCCCCTCTCGGAAGCGGGTCCATCGGCCAGATCGCGACCCGGCCGTCGAGCCGGTGGAGCAGCCGCATGCCCGAGAAGCTCGCCTTGGCGACCTGGGCGGCGCCGATCGCGTCATAGGCGCTCGCCGTCTTGCGGCCGCCCAGGGCGTTGAGCCGGGCGTCGCACCGGCGGAAATGCATGAAGCGCGCTTTTTCGCCGTCGGCGATCCCGAAATAGAAATGGCGGCGGTGGGTCCGCTCGAGGAAACTGGCGGCGCCGAGATCCTCGTCCTCGCTTCGAGCGTCGACATAGGCCCAGAATTCGCGCGCCGTCGACGGAACGTCCGGTTCCCCCGGAAAATATTCGCCGCGCTCGGCGATCGGCGGAGCGAAGCTGAAGTCGAAGCCGAACAGGGTCGGCGCCTCTGCCGCCGCCGCCGCCAGCCAGTCGAGCACCTCGGTACGTGACCAGACATGGTCCGGGCGAACCAGCTTCGGCGCCGAATCGCCCCGGCCGGCGAGCGCAATGGCGATGCCCTTGTGGCGGCGCCCCTTCGCGCCCGACCAGTCGATCGCGGCGAAGCGCGAGAAAGAGGGCGTCACGTCTTCTTCCGCGGCCTCGGCCTCGGCTTGGCGGCGGTCCAGGCGTGCGAGCGTTCGATGACGTCCCGGACTCGCTCCGGATCCTCGCTTCCGTAACGGATGAGGACGGCCGGCCAGCCCTCGTAATGCGGAGTCTGCCAGAAGGTGGCGGGATCGGTCTCCTTGAGCAATTCGACCGCATCCAGGTCGATGGCGACTCCGAACGACGTCTTGGCCTCATGGCCGGTGTAGAGGAAGGCGCGGCCGTTCACCTTGACCGCCGGCTTGCCGTAGCTGGTCGAGAGCTCCGTTCCGGGGAGCGACAGCGCGAAAGCGACGGCCTCGTCCCAATCCTTCATGGCCGGAGCGCCGCGAGGATTTCGGCGGTGAATTTGGCGACGTCGAAGCGGGCGCCGGCCGGATCCTCGCCGCGGCGGACGATGACGACGTTCCGGCTCGGAACGATGACGACATATTGGCCGCGATTGCCGAAGGCGGCGAAAGTGTCCGCCGGAACGCCCGGGCTCTTGTTCATCAGCCAGAAGGTGGCGCCGTAGCCGAATTCGCCCTCGGGCTGCGGGCCCGACGGGCGGGTCACGTACTCGCGCCAGCCTTTGGGGAGGATGCGCCGCTCTCCCCACATCCCATCGTTGAGATAGAGCAATCCGAAGCGGGCCAGGTCGCGCGCGGTCGACCAGACCTGGCTCGACAGGATGTAATTCCCCTTCCAGTCGGTCTCGGCGATCGTGTGATCCATGCCGATCTCCTGGAAGAGGAGCGCGCGCGGGAACGACCCCCTTTGAGATTCGTCCAGCTTCGATCGCAAAGCGTGCACGGCGAGGAGAATGTCATTGTTCGCGTAGCGGAAGCGCGAGCCCGGCAATGCCTCGAGCGGCCACGAGACCGTCTCCTCGGTCACTGCCGTCCCTCCGAAATAGACGGCGTCGGTCCGGTTACCGGCGCTCGCGCTGTGCAGACCGCTCGCCATGCGCATGAGCTGGTCCAGCGTGATGCGACCGCGCGGATCCTCGGGAATCTGCCATTCGGGAACGGATGCGGGCAAGGCCGGGTCGATCGCCCCTTTCTGCACCGCAGCGCCGATGATCGTGCCGGCCAGGCTCTTGGCGACCGACCAGGTGCGCTGGCTGGTTTCGATGCCGAAGCCGTCCGCATAGCGCTCGAGGACGATCCTGCCGTCCTGGACGACGATGACGGCGGTGGTCCGGCCGCCCGAGCCGAAACCGGCGCGGTCGAACGCCCTTGCCGCACCGCGGCCGAGAGCCCTGGAATCGCCTTTCGGGCTTGCCCTCGCGCCGAGATCGCCGGTCGGCCAACGCCGCCGGTAATAAGCGGGCTCCGCCACCAAGACCGTGAGATCCCGGACCAGCAAGGGCTCGAGCGGAACGCCGATCGGGTAAAGGAAGCAGCCGTCGTCGAGGCGCGAATCCGCGATCCGAGGCGGAAGCGAGTCGTCGAACCTGACCGTGACGCTTTGCCGGTCCTTCCTGATCCTCGCCGGTAGCGTCGGCACGATCGCCTCATATTCGGGATAGATTCCGGTCAGCTCCAGCGCCTCGACCTGCGCCTGGGTGCGGCCGGCGTTGAAGATTCCGCTGCACAGGGTCAGCGCCTTGTAGCCGGCGGCGATGGCGCGGTCGTAGGTCGTCGGCTCCCGCGGCGGGGGCTGGGCGGCGGCGGGAGCGGAGAGCAACAGCGCCGCGACCAGCGCCTTGACCGTCGCCCCAGCGAAGGCTGGGGCCCCCGGGGGTGAAAAACGCCGGCGCCCTTCACTCGCCGGGGCCCCAGCCTTCGCGGGGGCGACGCACGTATTCATCTTCGTTGCGA
>JBEVDE010000314.1:0-4035 GCA_040514175.1 Allosphingosinicella sp.
GCCGTGCCCTCACCCTGCGTCGCGTCGCTCCGCTGTCCCTCTACCCTGCAGGGAAAGGGTTTAGCGCGCCGTCAGAGCGTCCCGCAGCCGCCGCCGCTCCAGCACCGGCTCCTCGCTCAGCTGACCCAGCTCCATGATCTCTTTCCTCAGCTCCGCGCGCTTCTCGTGGATCGAGGCGATCACCGGGCCCATCGCCATGCCGAGGTCGACCAGCACCGCCTCGGACAGTTGAAGCGAGGATTCGAGGGTCTCGGGCACCGCGTCCGTCGCTCCGGCTCGGTAGAGCTCGGCGGCGTGGGCGGGGTCGCGGGCGCGGGCGACGATGGTGAGGTCGGGGCACCAGGCGCGGACCTTCTTGGTCACGCGCACGCTCAGCACCGGATCGTCCATGGTGAGCACCAGCGCGGTGGCGTGACCGAGGTTCAACCGATCCATGAACTCGGCCCGGGCGACGTCGCCATAGACGATCGGGATTCCCTCCTTGCGGCAGGCGACGACCGTGTCGACGCTCGAATCGACGGCCAGATAGCGCCGGCCGTGGGCGGTCAGCATCTCCGCGACGAGCCGGCCGACCCGGCCGAAGCCGATCACCACCACCGCCGCTTCGTCGCCGCGGCCGAGCGTCGGCGAATCGTCTTCCGCCTGGACGTCGACCCGGCGCGCCGCCATCTGGCCGAGCTTGGCGAGCAACGGCGTAAGGGTGAGGCCGATGGCGGTGACGATCTGCCAGAAGGCGGCCGTGTCGGCGCTGATCAGCTGGGCCGCGGCGGCGGTGGCGAGCACGATCAGGGTCGTCTCGGACGGCGAGGCCATGATCAGCCCGGCTTCGGCCGCCACCGCCCGCCGCGCGCCGTTGAGGCGAAGCAGGAGCCCTGTCACAAGCGCCTTGAGAAGCACGACTCCGACGACCGCCGCGGCGATCGTCTCCCAATTGGCCGCGACCACGCGCAGATCGACGCTCATCCCGACCGTGATCAGGAAGATGCCGAGCGCGAGCCCCCGGAACGGGGCGGTGATCACCTCGACCTCGCTTCGATAGTCGGTCTCGGCGATCAATATCCCGGCGAGGAGAGCGCCCATCAGCGGCGACAGGCCGGCGGCGGTGGTGGCGAGGCTTGCGACGATCACCACCAGCAGGCTGGCGGCGAGGAACAGCTCCGGGCTCTTGGTCCGGGCCGCCTGGGCGAAGAGGCGCGGCAGCAGCAGCCGGCCGAGCACCAGCATCGCGACGACGACGGCGGCGCCGAGCAAAAGGGTGCTGACCAGGCCGTCGAAGCCGCTCGCCGCGGCGAAGGGCGCCATCGCGCCGAGGAGGAAGATGATCGGGACGATCGCCAGATCCTCGAACAGGAGCATGGCCAGCGCCGAGCGGCCGACCGGGCTGGTCGTGCCGACGAGGGGCAGGACGAGCGCGGTCGAGGAAAGCGCCAGCGCGAGGCCCAGGGCGACCGAGCCGCTCAGGCTCTGGCCGAGCAGGTTGACCGCCAGGCCGAGGAGGAGGGCGCAGACGAGAAGCTCCGCCGCGCCTACACCGAAAACCAGCCGCCGCATCGTCCACAAGCGGCGAAAGCTCAGCTCGAGGCCGATGGCGAAGAGGAGCAGGACGATGCCGAATTCGGCGAACGGCTCGACCGCCTCGGGATTGGTGATGGTGATGTAGTTGAGCCAGGGCATCTTCGCCGCCATCGCGCCGAGCCCGGCCGGGCCGACCAGAAGCCCGACCAGAATGAAGCCGATGACGGGGCTGACCCGGAATCGGGCGAAGGCCGGGATGACCACCCCGGCCGCGCCGAGAATGACGAGCGCGTCGCTGAAGCCGGAAGTCTGGAAATTGCCGTGCATCTTGCCTTTATGCAGGTTCAGGCGTCATTGTCAGCCATGGCCGGGGGGCAAAACCAACTCGTCATCGTCGGCGGCGGCCCGGCCGGAATGGTCGCGGGCCTGCTTTTCGCCCGCGCCGGGGTTCCTACGACGGTGCTCGAGAAGCATGGCGACTTCCTCCGCGACTTCCGCGGCGACACCGTCCATCCCTCGACCCTGAGGATCTTCTCAGAGCTCGGTCTGCTCGACCGCCTGCTCGAGCGGCCGCACGACAAGGTGCGCGACCTCCAGGGCCTGATCGGCGGCCGCCGGCTGGCCATCGCCGATTTCACCCATTTCGATCCGCGCTGGAATTTCATCGCGATGATGGCGCAATGGGATTTCCTCGATTTCGTCGCCGACGAGGCGCGGCTCTACCCGCACTTCACCTTGGTCCAGGACGCCGAGGCCACCGGCCTGGTGGAGAAGGCGGGACGGGTCGCGGGAGTCCGTTACACGGCCGGCGGGGAGGAGCGGAGGATCGCCGCCCGGCTCACCATCGCCGCCGACGGCCGGAGCTCGCGGATGCGGGCGGCGGCGGGGCTTCCGGTGCGCGACCTCGGAGCGCCGATGGACGTCTTCTGGTTCCGGGTGCCGCGCGAGCCGACTCCGGACAACGAGACCACCGGGGTGTTCGCGTCGGGCCGGATCATGGCGATGATCGATCGCGGCGATTATTGGCAATGCGCCTACGTCTTTCCCAAGGGCATGGAAGGCGAAGTGCGCGCCCGCGGAATCGAGGCGTTTCGCGAGGAGGTGGCGAGCCTGGCGCCGGGGCTGAGGGAGCGGATCGGCGCGGTCGAATCGTGGGACGACGTCAAATTGCGCTCGGTCTCGCTCGACCGGCTCGAGCAATGGCATCGCCCGGGCCTGCTCGTCATCGGCGACGCCGCCCATGCCATGACCCCGATCGGCGGGGTGGGGATCAACGTCGCCGTCCAGGACGCGGTCGCCGCCGCCAACGCCCTGGCGGGACCGATGGCGGATGGCGAGGACGTCGATCCCCTGCTCCACCGGGTCCAGAAGAGGCGCCTGCCCGCGGTCCGGATCACCCAGGCCTTCCAGAAGACGGCCCAGGACCGGATCATCAGCAAGCTGCTGATGGGGCAGGGCGGCGACTTCGAGCCGCCCCGGGCGCTGCGCTGGCTCGACCGCTACCCGGTTTTACGGCGCATCCCGGCCGCGCTGATCGGCTTCGGATACAGGGCGGAGCATGTGAGGTCGCCGGCCGCCTGATCCTTCCCATCGCAGATGGGGAGGGGGACCATGCGAAGCATGGTGGAGGGGTAGCTGCCGTTAAATCAGAGAATCGCGCGCGAACCCTCTGAGTCCATGTTATTTACCCCTCCACCACCCTCCGGGTGGTCCCCCTCCCCATGCTCTGCATGGGGAGGATATCAGGCCATCGCTTTCTCGAGATTGGCCCTGATCGCCTCGAAGAATTGCTCCGTCGTCATCCAGCTCTGCTCGGGCCCGATCAGGATGGCGAGGTCCTTGGTCATCTGGCCGGACTCGACCGTCTCGATGCAGACCCGCTCGAGGGTCTCGGCGAAGCGGGTGACCTCGGGCGTGTCGTCGAACTTGCCGCGGAACTTGAGGCCGCCCGTCCAGGCGAAGATCGAAGCGAGCGGGTTGGTCGACGTCGCCTTGCCCTGCTGGTGCATCCGATAGTGGCGGGTGACGGTGCCGTGCGCCGCTTCCGCCTCGACGATCTTGCCGTCCGGGGTCATCAGGATCGAGGTCATCAGGCCCAGCGAGCCGAAACCCTGGGCGACCATGTCGGACTGGACGTCGCCGTCGTAATTCTTGCAGGCCCAGACGAACTTGCCGCTCCACTTCAGTGCCGACGCGACCATGTCGTCGATCAGGCGGTGCTCGTAGACGATGCCGAGCTTCTTGTACTGGTCGACGAACTCGGCCTGGTAGACCTGCTCGAAAATGTCCTTGAAGCGCCCGTCATAGGCCTTGAGGATGGTGTTCTTGGTGCTGAGATAGACCGGCCATTCGCGGACGACGCCGTAGTTCAGGCAGGCGCGCGCAAAATCGCGGATCGAGTCGTCGAGGTTGTACATGCCCATCGCGACGCCGCTGCTGGGGTATTGGAAAACCTCGTGCTCGATCTCCTGGCCGTCGTCGCCGACGAACTTCATGATCAGCTTGCCTGGACCGGGCACC
>JBEVDE010000360.1:0-10257 GCA_040514175.1 Allosphingosinicella sp.
CCCGATCCCCTGATCAACGACCGCGCGCGGGGATCGACCGGCTATCTGATCCCGAGCCATGACGGGCCGGCCCGGCTGGCGCCGCTGCCGAGCTTCGTCCGGACGCTTGGGGGCGGGTATTTCTTCATGCCGGGACGGAGCTTCCTGGCCTGGCTGGGGGGATTGTAGCTCCCAAATTCCTCCCCGGCATTTGCCGGGGAGGGGGACCGCGCGAAGCGCGGTGGAGGGGTTCTTCCGATTCAGCATGGCCCCTCCACCATGCTTCGCATGGTCCCCCTCCCCGGCAAATGCGGGGGCGGAATTTTCCGCCTCACAGATCGATGCAGGCCGCCAGGCTCTCGAGCTTGCGGATCCGCTCCTTCAGATCTGCGAGCTCGATCCGTTCGGCCATGCCGCCGTGGCTCGCCGTCCTCGGCTCGGCGCCGGCCAGCTCGAGCCGCTTCAGGTCGAGCCAGCCCTGCCAGCCCTTCAAAGCGGCGAAGAGCAGGATGCCGAGCGCGGCCAGGCCGAAGCCCGCCATCGCCATCATCGTCATCGGTTCGCTCATCACTTCCTCCCGTCTCTCTCAGCTTTTCGTCAGCGCAGGCTCTCGATCTCGCGGGCGAGAGGCGTGTTCTGCGCGGTCACGTAGGTCTCGATCTCGGCCATGCGGCGGTCGATGTCGCGCATCGAGCGGTTGAGCTCGTAGGTCGAGGTGCGCAGCGGCCGGTCCAGCGCCTCGCCGCCATGGACGGCGTCGGACCTTCTCTTGCCGATCAGCGCCGCCGCGCCATAGGCCACCAGGCCCCAGGGGAAGGTGACGAGGGTCAGAAGCACCACGCCGACGCGGACGAAGGTCGGGTCCCATCCCATATGGTTGGCGAGGCCGGCGCAGACTCCGAAGACCTTGCCATTGGCTTTGTCGAGATAGAAACGCTTCTTCATCTTTCCCTCCTCAGTGTCTCATAGTCGCGGCGGGTTTCCCGGATCGCGCCCGTCTTCGGGTCGCAGTTCAGGGTCCGCCAGTCGGGGTTGCGGGCGTTCATGATGCGGTAGATCCAGTCTTCCATCGCCTCAGCCCTCCTTGCTCGCGGCGAGCCGGGCCTTCAGGGCCTCGAGCTCGGCGTCGATCTTCTCGGCATTGCGGAGCTCGGATATCTCCTCGTCGAGCGTCTTGGGCGGGGCGCCGAGCATCAGGGCGTCGGCGCGGCCTTCGGCATGATCCACCTGGCGCTCGAGCTGGTCGAAGCGCGAGAAGGCCTCGTCGACCCTGGGGCCGGCGGTCATCTCGCGAAGCCGGGCGCGCTGGTTGGCGTTCTCAAGCCGGCTCTGGGTCGCGCTCTGGCGCATGCGGGCCTCGCGCAATTTGCCCTGGAGCTTGGCGATGTCGGCTTCCGAGGCGCGCATCGCCTCGTCGAGCAGGTCGATCTCGGAGCGGAGGCTCTCGGCCAGCTCGGCCGCCTTCCGTTTCTCGGTGAGGGCGCCGTGGGCGAGATCCTCGCGGCCCTTGCTGAGCGCGAGCTCGGCTTTCTCGGTCCAGCTCTCCTGGAGCCGGTCGAGACGGGCGATCTGGCGCTGCATCTCCTTCTGATCGGCGATCGTGCGCGCCGCCGACGAGCGCACCTCGACGAGAGTCTCCTCCATCTCGAGGATGATCATCCGGATCATCTTGGCCGGGTCCTCGGCCTTGTCGAGGAGATCGGCGAAGTTCGCGGCGACGATGTCGCGGGTGCGGGAGAAGATGCTCATCGGCAGGAACTCCATGAAACCGAAGCCGGCCGGGGCGGGGCGCTCCCGGCGCTGGCCGCTCCGGGCTTCGAGGCGGCGCGGGCCGCCGGGCCTCGGCGGGATCCGCACCAGCTTGTCGGCGGGCACGAGGATCGTCTCAGCCATGGGTCGAGGCCACCGGCGCCTGGACGTAGACATATTGGCCGGAATCGTCCGCCTGGGCGGGGCTGATCGTGGCGCCGATCGCGGTCGCCGAAAGCACGACCGCCAGGATGGCCGCGGCGGCGCTTTCCCTGATCTTGCGAGTGTCGAACATTTGCCTGCTCCTTGAAACCTGTTGCTCCCCCGCTCGAAGCGGTTGCCGACTAGATTACAAGGGCCGTGCCAAGTGCGGAAAATGGCGGAAAACCGCGGAAAACGAAGTCGCAGTTTGGCAAGCGTCGACTTTCCTACAACCTTTAATTGGCAATTTGCGCCAATGGTTGGGAACATCCTAATTTGGCATAAGAACCGCCTCGCACTTTGAGGGCGGCGAAGAGTTCGCTACGTGCCGCATATGGCAAATGCTCCGCGAGCTAGGGCCCCTGGCCGCTCACCTCCTTCGCCCCCGTGGTCGGGAGAGGAGTATCGCCTTTATTATGAGTCGACGGAAAAGGTGATTGATCGCCGGCTGGCGTTGAACACATGGAATTATGGCATCTGCATCGCTATCCTCGTCGCCTCCGGTTTCCTCGCGAATTGGGCTGTCACGAAAAGTGAGCTGCGCCTCGTGCTCCTTGTTGGGATAGGTTTGGGAGCGACGATGGGGGCCATGCTGTGTTACCTGTGGCGGGGACAAATTTCGGATTACAAGAGACTCAACGCGGCGAAGTTCGAGGTCCTGAACGCGATGGCGCCCCAAGTGCAGTTCGAAGATACGAGAAGAAGTTTCGAGCCTTTCAGGCGCGAATGGGAGATCTTGGAAGCTGAAAAAGTGGTTATAAAACAACGAAGTAGTCGGATTGCGGTGCTCCAGTCGTCTAAGGTCGAGCTTTTGATCCCAATGGCGTTTCTCTCTTTATACCTGGTCGTGCTTGCCGTCGTGTCGGTCGTTGTTATCACCAACTGGAACGTGTTGCATAAAGACGCTTTCAGCCTCCCGGCGACTGAAAATACCGCTAAAACACTGCCACGTTGCAGTGGAAACTGCTGACATGGCCAATCGCCCAGTCCATATTATCATGCCTGTTTGGTCTGATCCTCGTTTTGCAGAGAAGCAGGCCGCGATCGCACGCGGCGCAAGCGCAGCTGGTTTTCCAGTGCGTTTTCCAGAATATTCGGTTGAGAATCCAGAGTTTGACGCCGATAATTACGAGCGTCAGTTAAGATCTTCGTCAGCCGTGTTGGCTGACCTGACCGGTGAACGGCCAAGCTGCTATTTCGAGATAGGCTTTGCGGAGGGCATGGGGCGATCGATTCACATAATCGCCGAAGCCGGGACGGATATCCACCAGAGCGCTTATCGGCACCGTGCGCGATATTATTCCAACATGGCTGAACTCGAGCAGTTGGTGTTCGAGATATTGGCATCGGAACTCACGCTGAGCCAAAAGGCGGCGCAAGGCTGAATTTTTCAACCTCAAGTCGCCTTGGCTCTTTCGATCACCTTGAGCACGGTGGCCCGCCTATGCTTCGGCCCCCTCGTCGCGTCGAGGATCTTGGCGCCGGCCATGAAGACCGCGCCGGTGCAGGCGGCGAAGAGCAGCCAGCCGCCGAAGCCGGGATATTGCTCGGTATAATGCAGGCCGCGGGTGACCCCGCCGACGGCGAGCGCGTAGATGATCGCCCAGGCTTCGAGCCGGGTCTTGATGACGAAAAGTCTTAAGGCCTTCTTCAGCATGTCCGTTCAGCAGCAAGATGCGGGCCAGCGGCGGAAAACTGCGGTTTTCGGGTTGGGGCGAAGGCGAAAGTGTAAACAAGGGCGACGCTTGCCTCCCCTCCCTGCAAGGGAGGGGCCGGGGGTGGGTCCGCCGAAGGCGGCCGAAACCCCGACGCCGTAAAAGTCTCGCTGCGCTCGCCTACCCATCCCTGGCCCCTCCCTTCCAGGGAGGGGAGGATCAGCGCAGCTCCACCCAGGCCGGCGCGTGGTCGCTGGCCTTTTCCTTCGCCCTCGCCTCGCGGTCGACGCCCGCCGCCCTCAGGCGCTTCGCCGCGACCGGGTTGAGCAGCAGATGGTCGATCCGGATGCCGGCGTCGCGGGCGAAGGCGTTGCGCCAATAATCCCAGAAGGTGAAGATGGGCTCGTCCGGGTGGAGCTTGCGCAGGCTGTCGGTCCAGCCCTGGCCGACGAGGCGGCGATATTGCGCCTGGGGCTCGGGCTGCATCAAGGCGTCGTCCCGCCAGCGCTCCGGCTTGTAGACGTCGAGGACGGTCGAGGTCGGGATGACGTTATAGTCGCCGGCAAGGACGACGGGCTCGCTCAGACCCACCAGTTCCGCGGCGCGGGCGATCAGCCGCTCGTTCCAGGCGAGCTTGTAGTCGAACTTGGGGCCGGGATGCGGATTGCCGTTGGGGGCGTAGAGGCCGCCGATCAGGATCCCGCCCACCGCCGCTTCGATATAGCGGCTCTGCGAATCCTCGGGGTCGCCGGGCAGGCCCCGGCAGGTCTCGACCGGCTCGCCGCCGCGCGCGAGGATGGCGACTCCGTTCCAGCGCTGCTGGCCGTGCCAGATCGCGCCGTAGCCGGCCTTCTCGATCGCCTGCGCCGGAAACTTGTCCTGCGGCGCCTTCAATTCCTGAAGGCAGACCGCGTCCGGCTTCGTTTCCGCCAGCCATTCGAGCAGCGAGGGAAGGCGGCCGTTGACGCCGTTGACGTTGAAGGTGGCGATCCGCATCCCGTCCGAAAGCGTACGCTCGCGACCGGTTCCGAACGTGAGCAAGAGCGGTCAACCCGGCCGGAATGGCGGAAATCCGCCAAGTCTTTACGTGGCACCGATTTTGCTTACGATTACATTTGTGATCGACTCGACACCTTTCTACCTGATGCGGGACCATGGCGAGGGCGAACGCCTGCCGCTGAGGCACGGCTGCGTCGTCCTGTCGAGGCTCGAAGGCGGGCGGAGCACGGTCCGGGCGCTCGCTCCTTCGGTCAAGTTCGTGCTGAGCGGCGAGGAAGTGTACAAGATCGACGGCCGCGCCCGGGCGGTGAAGCCGGGCCGCTTCCTGCTGGTCGAGGCCGGGACCGAATTCGAAGTGTCGACTCCGCGTCCGGACGAGACGGTGGGCCTGTGCGTCTATCTCGGGGTGGCCGGCCCGCCCAGCTGGGAGCGCGGGCCGCTCGGCCGGGTGATCGAAGGCTGCGGCGCCGAGCCCTTGTCCCCGCTCCTCGCGCGCTACGCCCGGCTGCTCGCGGCCCGGCCCGAGGCCGGCCCGGCGCTGGCTTCCAAGATCGTCCAGCAGGTCACCGCCGGCGCCGAGGATTATCTTTCCACCTTCGCGAGCCGGCTCGAGCGGCTGAGCAGCCTCAAGCGCTCGACCCGGATCGAGACCCTGCAGCGGATCGAGCGCGCCCGCGCCTTCATCCACGACCATCAGGATTGCCCGCTCACCCTCGACGACATTGCCGCCCGCGCCGCCCTGTCGCGCTTCCACCTCAGCCGCAGCTTCGCCGAGGTGCACGGGCTTCCGCCGCTGGCCTATCATCGCCGGCTCCGGCTCGAAGGCGCGGCGCGGCTGCTGAGGCAGGGCTCCGCCTCGCCCACCGACCTCGCCGACCGGTTGGGCTATGCGTCGCTGAGCGCCTTCACCCGCGCCTTCCGCCAGGCCTATGGAGTGCCGCCGAGCCGGGCGCAGTAGATCCTCCCCATCGCCAGATGGGGAGGGGGACCAGGCGAAGCCTGGTGGAGGGGTAGGTGCGCAGGCCCGTCAGATACCCCTCCACCACCCTACGGGTGGTCCCCCTCCCCATCCGCTACGCGCATGGGGAGGATAGAGACTCCGTCCGCTCCGAACTTTAGTTTCGCCGTCAACAGCGCCCGGAAGACGTTGTAGCCGCCGGTGCCGGGATGGAAGGCGTGGAAGAAGAGCTGCGGCGCGCCGTCGAGGCCGGGCGCGACCGAGGCGTGGCCGGGCGCGGTCCAGGTCCGGGTCGAGCGCAGCAGGGGCTCGCGCTGCTTGGCATAGGGTCCGAGCACATCGTCGGCGACGGCGACTCCGATGCCGTAGGCCGGGGTCGAGAAATCGTTGCCGGCGTAGAACAGCCAGTAGCGGCCCTGCTGACGAGTCACCCAGGGACCTTCGATGAGATGGCCTTCCCAGTCGAGATCGTTGACCAGAACGACTTTCGGCTCGCCGATCAGGGCGGCGCCGTCCTCGGCGAGGCGCTGGGCGTAGATCGGGGTGCACATCGCCTCCAGTATCGCCGCGGCGACCCCGCATCGCTCGAGCGCCTCCCGGACCGGTCGCCAGTTGGCGAGCGCGGCCTCGATCAGCGGCTGCATCAGGAAGAAGCGCTCCATCGGCCGGCGGCCGTTCGCCCAAGGCATGATCGCCGCGGCGAAGGCGGCGGTGCGCCGGTCCTCTTCCCGGACGAACAACCGTTCGATCAGCTCCGGCCGCTCGCGCAGCAGCCGGGCGAGAGGACGCGGCCAGATCCCGTTGGTGTCGGCTTTCCAGAACAGGAAGGGCCGGCCGTCCTCGTCGATGAGGATGTGCGGATCGATCACGCCGCCGCTGAGCAGGGGCGGGCCTGAGGCGCTAGCGGTCCCGGTCGTGTCGATCGCATGGCCGGCGATCAGCGGCCGGCCGAGATCGCGCCACGGTCCGAACGGGCTCGCGCTCCTGGCGAGGCCGATGGCGAGGGCGTTGGAGGTCTTGCGGGCGGTGTAGACGAGCCAATATTCGTCGCCGACCCGGGCCATTTCCGGAGCCCAGAAGTCGCCGACCCGGCGTCCGCTCGCCGCCCAGGCGGGGGCCTGCCCGTGCGGAAAGACGAAGCCGGCATGCTCCCAATGCGCAAGGTCGTGCGAGCGCAGGATCGGAAAGGCGTCGGGGGCATCGTTGGAGGTCGCGACGAGGACATAGCCCTCGCCGGTCTTGAGCACGGCCGGATCGCCATAGCCGGCGAGGATCCCGGGCGAGAGGTTGTCGGTGAGCAGGGGACGCCACTCCACCTCGGCCTCCGGAGCCGGAGCGGGCTCGGCGAAAGCATGGGGAATGCGAGTCCCCCAATCGTCCGCCAGCCGGCGGAAGAAAGCGGCGTAATCCGCCTGTTCGCCGCCGGTAAGCCGATAGTCGCGGACCTCCCCCGCCCGGCGGACGGCGAAGCGAACCCCCTCCCCGTCGTCGACGGCCTCGACCTCGAAGGCGAAGGGTAAGGTTTCCGACATCGCGGCCGGTTAGCCGCCTCGCAATCATCAGACAAATAGATTAATTCGTGAATGGCGTCAGAGGCGGGGTCATCGGATGGCGGCGAGGATCGACGAGCGGGAATACGACGCGGGCGCCATCATGGGCGGCCTCTACGGCGACGGCATCATCGCGCTCGAGGGCGCCTTTTCCCGGCCCTGGGTGGAGCGGATGCGCGAGGATATCGGCCGTGCGTTCGAGGAGGCGCGGGGCGTGCCAGGAGGCGTTCTGCCGCGCGGGCCGGAACGCTTCTATGTCGAGGTCCATCCCGAGCGGATCGGGGGCTTCGTGGACATCGCCACCCATCCGTGGTTCGTCGCCGTCTGCGAGTCGGTGCTTGGGCCCGATTACCGGATCGTCGAAGTGGGCTTCGACATCCCCTTCCCCGGCGCCGCCGACCAGCCCTGGCATCGAGACTTCCCGGCACCGGAGGCGACTCTGAAGGGCCGGCGGCTGAACTCGCTCGCTTTCAATCTGACCGCGGTCGACACGAGGCCCGAGCACGGCGCCTTCGAGATCGCCCCCGGCACCCAGTGGGACGATCTCACCGGCTGCAGGGACGGCATGTTCCCGCCCAGGGAAAAATGGCCGCGCTACATCGCCCGGGCGCAGGCGAGGCTCGCCCGGATGGGCGACATCTCGGCCCGCTCGGCGCTCACCATCCACCGCGGCACGGCGAACCGCTCGGAGGAGTGGCGGCCGGTGCTGGTGGTGGGCGTTGATGCGCCGGACGCGGCCAATGCCGGGCACCACGATCTGCAGGTGACGAGGGACTATCTGGAGTCGCTTCCGGCGCGGGTTCGGGACCATCTCACCTGCCGGGTGACCGATGAGCTCAAGCCGGTGATCCAGCACCATGTCATCGGCGGGCTGCTCGAAGCGGATTATTGAAAATCCTCCCCTGCCTTTGCAGGGGAAGGGGACCATGCGAAGCATGGTGGAGGGGCCTTGCTGACTTTCGAAGGACCCCTCCACCGCGCTTCGCGCGGTCCCCCTCCCCGGCGAATGCCGGGGAGGATTTAAGCGGGCATCACCTCCACCCGCATCGTTAGGCTCATCGCCTCGCCGGGATCGAGCACGCGCATCCCAAGCCCCGCCCATTCCTCTTCCGGCGCGTTCATCGCGGCGTTGGCGTGAGTGACGGGCTCGGCGACGAACAGGCCGCCGGCGGCGGGCGAGTAGAGCTGGAAGAAATCCGCGTCGGGGGAGGACATGGCGATCCGGAACGGCCGGTCGGGATCGGTAATGGTTGCGCGGCCGCTCCAGCCGCCGAAGCCGTGATCGAGGCCTTGCCCGCAGACGAGCCGGTCGCCGAGATCGAAGCGGCCGGTGGCCGCGACCCGCTCGACCGGAAGCACATGCTCGTCGATCGTCCAGACGCTCTCCACCGCGGTGTCCAGCCGGGTTGCGGCGGTGCACAGGAAATAGGGATGCTGCCCGAGCCCGCACGGCATCGGCGCGTCCGAGAGGTTGGTGCAGGTGAGGACGAGAGTCAGCCCGGCTTCGTCGAGATCGAAGGTCTGGCGCGCTTCATAATCCCACGGCCATTCGCCGGCCGAATGGCGGTAGCTGAGCTCGGCATGGTCGGGGCCGAGCCGTTCGACCGTCCACGGCGCCTGCCAGCCCTGGCCGTGGAGCGGGCTCGGGTCCGGCGGCATATTTTGCGCGAGTGTGACCCTGCGGCCACGGAAGGAAAAGGCGCCGCCGCGAACGCGATTGACGAACGGCACGAGCGGGAAGCTGGCGAGCGCCGTCGGCGACGGATCGGCTTCATCGAGTGGGCGAAATATCGCGATATTTCCGCCACTTACCGCGCAGCATTCGAAGCTCGCCATGCCGCCCCCGCGTTCCGGCGCGAGGCGCAGGGAAAAAGGTCCGCGAGCGAGCAGGGGAAAGGATGAGCCGGCCATCATGGACGCCGTCCTACGGCAGCGTTCACCGATGGGAAACTCTCCTGTGGGTAAATGCAAATTAACCTTGCGAGCCGATTCCCGCGCAAGCTAGTTACGTCCCGGGGAGTGCTGGGAGGGGTTTGTAATGAGTAGGAAAGTAAAAGATTTTATCGAAGTGAAGGACCTCGGGTCGCTCGACGCCTTGATCGAGCGGCTTCAGGAGGTCCGCGGCACCCTCCCCGACGGGGCGGAGCCGGAAGTGAAGATGCGCGGCGACGACATTTTCGGACGTCATATCTGCATCAGCTTCTACCGTCCGCAGACCGACGAGGAGGCCGAGTGCGACGCGCGCTACGCCGAAGCCTATCGCCAGTCCCGCGAGCGCGAGCTGAACCGCCTGCACGACGAATTGGGCTTCTGCCCCGTGCCGGCGCGGCGATCGGGAAAATTGCGGATCGTCGCCTAGATAATTGTCCCATGCCCGGCATGGGATGCCTTTCCTCCGTTTCCGCGGCATAGGCGCGAGCCATGCAGGATCTGGTCTTCGGCTGGCGAACGGCGATCCTCGCCGTCGCCGTCGTCCAGCTGCTGGCGATCGCGGCCGGGCTGACCCGAAGCCTCGCCAACCGGACGGCCAATCGCACGCTCGCCGCCCTGCTCGTCGTTCTCGCCGGAATCGTCACCCCCTGGATGATCGGCTTCGCGGGCTTTTACGACCGCTGGCCCTGGCTGAGCTTCGCGCCTTTCTCGATCACGCTCGCCGTGGCCCCGCTCCTCTGGCTTTACGCCCAGTCCCTGGTCAACGGCGGGTGGCCTGCAAGAGGCCGGCTCCACCTCGCGCCGGCCGCGCTTCAATTCGCCTTCCTCGCCGCGAGCTTCGCATTGCCGATGCCGCTCAAGGAACGCTGGGCGGATCTCAGCGCGCCCGTCACCGCGCCCGCTTTCGCTCTGGCCACGGTGGCGGGCCTGGCGCTTTACGGGCTCGCCGGGCTACGGCTCCTTGCCCTTTATCGCCGGCGTCTCGCGGCCGAGCGAAGCGACGACTGGCGCTTCGCCGCCCGCTGGCTGAGCCGGGCGACCGGCGCCCTGATGGTGCTTCTTCCGATCTGGGCGACCTATGCGATCTGGGACGCGGTGGCGCCGCTCGGCTATTGGAAGCTGATGGGCCTTCACGTCGCGATCGCGGCGTTCGGCCTCTATCTCGGGATCGAGGGCTGGCGCCACGCCGACCTGCCCTTCCCGCATTTCGGCCGGGCCGAGCCCGAGCCCGCCG
>JBEVDE010000366.1:0-4261 GCA_040514175.1 Allosphingosinicella sp.
GGATTGCCTATGTTGACAATCGCGCGTCGGTGCATGAAGCTTCGAGCATTGTCTAAATCTGCACCGCTATCCATGTTGCCCCCCGAGTGATTCCCCGCGGCATTAATTTACATATTTCCTTGAGACTCAACCCCGATAATGAATGTCGGCTCAAGGCTTGATGCAGCCTGCCGGACTCCTTTTTGTAGCTGTTGATAGGTTCGACCTACCGGCGCAGGCCCCGCCCTCGATCAAACTCGCGAACCGACTGAAAAATCTTCGGCGCCATAGGCTTTCGAGGCGTCTCGGTACCGACCGAATATGCTGGCGGCTGCTGAAGCAGGGCCTTCAGCCGTGCGCCGAAGCAGAAGCCGAGGCCCTAGTCGAAGCTTCTCGGCGCCGGCGCCACGACGATCGGGCCCGTCGCCGTCACCTCGCGCACCTCGAGCGAGCGTTCGGCGATCCCGCTCGAGCTGAAGCGGAAGGCGCCATCGACTCCGGCGAAGCCTGTCGGATCGCGAAGCTCGCGCTCGGGGAAGGCCCGGCCGAGGCGCCAGTTCTTGGCGATCCGGACGGTGAGGAGGACGGAATCGTAGCCGAGGCTGGCGAGCCGGTAGGGATAGACGCCGTAGCGGGACCGGTAGCGGCTTCGAAGCTGGTTGAACATCGAATCGCCGACGCTGGCATACCAGGCGCCGCGCAGCGCCGGGGTTCGGCCCAGACCGGTTTCGGTCGCCCACAATTCGGTGCCGAGCAGCCGCACCCGGGCGTTCGCACCGCTCTTCAGGAGCGGCGCGGCGGTCGCGGCGCCGCGGCCGCCGTCGGCGAGCAAGACGGCGTCGTAAGCGCCCTGGGCGTAGAGCCTGGCGACGGCGGCCCTGGCTCCGGCCGCTCCGCCCTCGAAGCTCTGCATGGCGAGCAGCCGCCCGCCCGAATCCTCGACCGCGTCGACCATCGCGTCCGAGGCCCGGCGCCCGTAGACTCCCGCCGGGGCGAGCACTCCGAAGCGCTCGAGCCCTGCGGCGCGGGCATGGGAGACGACCCGGGCGATCGACTGGCCGGGCGTGAAGCCCATCAGATAGACGCCGTTGCCGGCGACGCTGCTGTCGTTCGAGAAAGCGATCACCGGCACCCGGGCGCGACGGGCGACCGGAGCCACCGCGCGCACGTCGTCGGCGAGAAGCGGACCGAGGAAAAGGCCGTTGCCCTCCGCAAGCGCCCGGTTCGCCGCCTCCGCGGCGCCGCCGCGGGCGGTGTCGTAGACGGTGATCCGGATGCGCTCGCCGCCGGCGTCGAGCAGAGCGAGGTTGGCGGCGTTGGCGATCGACTGGCCGACTCCGGCATTGGCGCCCGAGATCGGAACCAGCACGGCGACCCGGTTGCGGGTCTCCTCCGGCGGGAGCTGCAGGCCGGGCTCCTCCTCGCTCGGCCGCTCGACTTCGGGCGGAACGTCCTCGGGCGGAAGGTCGGGGCGAGGCTTGGGGACGAGCTGGCAGCCGGTGAGCGACCAGGCGAGCAGCGCCGCCGCCCCGAGGCCGAGGATAGAGCGCCGCGCTTGCGACCCGGGGGAAAGCTCTGCCATGACCCTGTTCCTCATGAACGCGCTGCCCCCCGGCCTCGATATCGTTGCCACCCCCATCGGCAATCTTTCCGATCTGTCGCCGCGCGCGGCCGAGGTCCTGGGACAAGCCGATTTGATCGCGGTGGAGGACAGCCGGGTCACCGCCAAGCTGCTTCGCCACATCGGCGTCAAGCGGCCGATGCTGCCCTATCACGACCATAATGCCGAGCGGGTGAGGCCCCAGCTGCTCGAGCGGATGCGGCAGGGCGCGGTGGCTTTGGTCTCGGACGCCGGCACCCCGCTCATCTCCGATCCGGGCTATAAACTGGTGCGCGACGCCCGGGCGGCCGGGATCCCGGTCACCACCCTCCCCGGCCCCTCCGCCGTGGTTGCAGCGCTGACCCTGGCCGGGCTTCCGACCGACCGCTTCCTCTTCCTCGGCTTCCTTCCGGCCAAAGCGGGCGCCAAGGCGGCGGCGATCGCGGAGGTCGCGGCGATTCGGGCGACCCTCGTCCTCTACGAGAGCGGCCCCCGGCTCGGCGCGACCCTGAAGGCGCTTGCCGAGGGGCTCGGCGATCGCGAGGCGGCGGTGGCGCGCGAGATCAGCAAGAGGTTCGAGGAGACGGTGACCGGCACCCTCGCCGGGCTCGAAGCGCGCTATGCCGAGGCGCCGCCCAAAGGCGAGATCGTCGTCGTCGTCGGACCGCCGGGCGAGCCCGAGGCGGCCGGCGAGGGGCAAGTGGACGAGGCGCTTCGCGAGGCGATGGGACGGCTCTCGGCCTCGCGGGCGGCGGCCGAGGTGGCGGAGCGGCTCGGCGTGCCGCGGCGCCAGGCCTATGAGCGGGCGTTGAAGCTCAAATGACCCGGCAGCGGGCGGAGCGCGGCGGCCGGCGGGCGGAGCGGCTCGCGTCGCTCTGGCTCCAGCTCAAGGGCTGGAAGATATTGGGCCGGAGGGTGAAGACGCCGGTGGGCGAGGTCGATCTGGTGGCGCGCCGGGGCAAGACGGTGGCGTTCGTCGAAGTGAAAGCGAGAGCGACCGCTCGGGAGGCCGGCCTCGCGCTCGACGAATGGCGAATGAGACGGGTGGCCGCGGCCGCCGAGGCGCTCGCTCATCGCTATGCGCGGGCGGGAGACGACATCCGCCTCGACGCCATCTTCATCGTCCCGCGTCGGCTGCCCCGGCACATGACCAACATCTGGCATGGATGACAGCGCCCCCCAGCCCCGCTAAGCGCGCCCGATGAGCCTTCGCGTCGCCGTCCAGATGGACCCCATCGAGGGGATCAATATCGAGGGCGATTCGACCTTCGCGATCATGCTGGGCGCCCAGAAGCGCGGCCACGCCTTATTTTATTATCGGGCCGAGGACCTGAGCTTTACGGAGGGACGCCTCTGGACGATGGCCTGGCCGGTGACCGTCCAGCCGGTGCAGGGCGAACATTATAGGCTCGGCGACCCTGTCCTCCTCGACCTCGGCCGCGACACGGACGTCGTGCTGATGCGGCAGGATCCGCCCTTCGACCTCGGCTACATCACCGCGACCCATTTGCTCGAGCGGATCCAGGGCGAGACTTTGGTCGTCAACGACCCGGCCTCGGTGCGCGACGCACCGGAGAAAATCTGGGTGCTCGACTTCGCCCGCTACATGCCGCCGACCCTGCTCACCCGCTCGGTCGGCGCGGCC
This sequence comes from Allosphingosinicella sp., assembly GCA_040514175.1. Classification (GTDB taxonomy): domain Bacteria; phylum Pseudomonadota; class Alphaproteobacteria; order Sphingomonadales; family Sphingomonadaceae; genus Allosphingosinicella. The sequence goes on from JBEVDE010000366.1 coordinate 3,225, forward strand.
CGCCATTTCCTCGAGCGGCACGGCGAGATCGTGGTCAAGCCGCTCCACGGCAATGCCGGCAAGGCGGTGTTCAAGGTCGGCCGGGACGGCGCCAACCTCGCCTCGCTGATCGAGATGTTCAACGCCGCCTATCGCGAGCCGCACGTCGTCCAGGCCTTCGTCCCCGAGATCGCCCAGGGCGACAAGAGGATCGTCCTCGTCGACGGCGAGGTGGCAGGCGCGATCAACCGGATCCCCGGCGAGGGCGAGATACGCTCGAACCTGGCGGTCGGCGGCTCGGCGGCGAAGACCGAGCTCAGCGAGACGGAGCTCGAGATCTGCGCCGCGCTTGCGCCCGAGCTCAAGGCGCGCGGCCTGCTCTTCGTCGGCATCGACGTGATCGGCGGCAAGTGGCTGACCGAGATCAACGTCACCTCGCCGACGGGCATCGTCGCCATCGACAAATATAACGGCACCGACACTCCGGGCATGATCTGGGACGCGATCGAAGCGAAGCTGTCCTGACCATGGGCGACTGGACGATCGCCCTGATCGACGAGACCGGCTATGTCGGAATCTTCCTTTTGATGTTCCTCGAGACGGTCTTTCCGCCAATCCCTTCCGAGGTGATCATGACCGTCGCCGGGTCGCGCACCGTCGACGGGCCGCTCACCTTGTGGGGCGTGATCGCGAGCGGCACCGCCGGAGCGATGCTCGGCAACCTCTTCTGGTATGCGCTCGCCCGGGTGATCGGGATGATGCGCTTCAAGCCCTTCATCGAGAAATACGGCCGCTGGCTGACGATGGACTGGGACGATGTCGAGAAGTCCGAGCGCCTGTTCGGGCGGTTCGGCGGGATCATCGTCTCGGGCGGACGGATGCTTCCGACGATCCGCTCGGTCATTTCCATCCCCGCCGGCCTGCTCAACATGCGGCTGAAGAGCTTCCTCCTCTGGTCGACGCTGGGAACGGCGATCTGGACGGCGGCCCTGGCCAGCGCCGGCTGGGGGCTGGGCAAGGCCTTTCGCGACGTCGAGAAGATCCTCGGCCCGCTGTCG
>JBEVDE010000400.1:0-4720 GCA_040514175.1 Allosphingosinicella sp.
AACAGCGCCGGTATCTGCCTCGGTCCCGATTACGCCTTCGACCTCACCCGCCCGGGCCTCGCTTTGTACGGCGGCGTGCCCCGGCGCGAGGCGGCCGGGCATATCCGCCAGGTCGTCCGGGTCGAAGCCCAGATCGTCCAGCGCCGGCGGGTCGAGGCGGGCGGTTCGGTCGGCTACAATTCGACCTGGACGGCCCAGGGTCCGGCCGAGCTCGCCATAATCAACCTCGGCTATGCCGACGGCTATCTGCGCGCCTTCTCGGACGCGGGCAGGGCCCGCCTCGCCCGCGGCTATGCGCCGGTCGTCGGCCGGGTCTCGATGGACCTTACCGCCCTCCTCGTCGACGAGGCGCCGGAGCTGAAGGAGGGCGACTGGGTGGAGCTCGACTATGACCTGCCGGCGGCGGCGGCGCAGTCGGGCCTGTCGCAATATGAGCTTCTGACCACGCTCGGGAGACGCCACGCGCGGGTGTGGCGTTGAAAATCAACGCCTTATAATTCGGTGTCTGACACCAATTTTTGACGCCTTATGAATTGGTGCCTGGCACCAATTTCGACGAAACTCTGAGGAAGGACGCGGGTTCACCCCTCCATGGCCCGGATCGCCCATCTCTCCGACGTGCATTTCGGCTGCCACGACGACAAGGTCGTCGACGGCGTCAACGCCTGGCTTCAGGAGCAGCAGCCGGACCTGATCATCGTCAGCGGCGACTTCACCCAGCGCGCCCGGATCGAGCAGTTCAGGCAGGCCTCGATCTGGCTCAACAAGCTGCGCTCGGCGGGCTGGCCGGTGCTCACCGTCCCCGGCAATCACGACATCCCGCTCTACGACCTCGCCACCCGCTTCGCCGCGCCGCTGCACCGCTACAAGAAATATATCTCGAACGATCTGTGCCCCTGGTTCGAGAATGACGAAGTCGCGGTGCTCGGCATCAACACCGCCCGCTCGCTCACCTTCAAGGACGGCCGGATCAATCGCGAGCAGATGGGGATCATCGAGGAGAGGTTCGCCGCGGTCGCGCCCGGCAAGACCCGGATCCTGGTCACCCACCACCCGCTCTTCTCGATGCCGATCGGCGAGGGCACCGAACTGACCGAGGCGGTCGGTCGGCACGAGGACGCGGTCGCCGCCGTCTGCCGCGCCGGCGTGAACATCGCTCTGGCCGGCCATTTCCACCGGACCTACGCCGAAGCGGCGCGCAAGATGGTCGAGGCGGCCGGCGGGGCGCTCGTCATTCAGGCGGGGACGGCGACGTCGAAGCGGCTTCGCAACAACGAGTTGCAGAGCTTCAACTGGATTCACGCCCACCGGCATAACGACATCGAGCTCCAGGTCGTCGCCTGGGACGGCGCCGGCTTCCGCCGCGGAAGCCACGTCCGCTACGGCTATGACGGCGAGACCTGGACCTCGCAGACGGTGCGGCACGACAGTCCGGCGGAGGAAGCGGCGGGGCAGATGGCGGCGAGGCCGGAACCGGTCCCCGGCAAAGCGCCTTAGATTTCCAGGATCGGCCTCGGCGGCGGGTAGGTGAACCGGTTCGCCCTGATCCAGCGCGAGGCCAGATATTTGGTCCCTTTCGTGACCGGAAGCCCGGCGTGGAGGCTGAGCGGATCGGCGCGGCCGTCCGGGCCGGCGTTGCGGAAGAGCAGGGCGTCGCCTTTCCCTCCGCGGAAGGAGAGGCCGGTATGCGGGAAACAGGTCTCGCCGCCCTCATAATCGTCGGACAGATAGGTGAGCATGGTGAGGACGCGCTGGTTGGGCTCGGCCGGCAGCGCGTCCATGTGCGGCTTGTATTCGCCGCCCGGACGATAGCGCAGGAGCTGCAGAGGCTCGCCCTGGTCGATCCGGGTCCCGCTCAGGGCCGCCATGCGGCGGTTGAGGGCGTTGACGACCGCGTCTTCGGCATAGACTCCGAACACGGCTCCGTCGGACTTGCGGACCGGGTGCGGGACCGTCCCGCGGGTCACCGGATCGACGACTACCGAGGGACGGAGCTCCGCTTCGGCGGCGGTCTTGAGATAGTCGCACTCCGCTTCGCTCATGAAATTGCGAACGGCGGCCGCAAAAGGCGCCGTACCGAGGCGGCGCGGCTCGAGCGGGTGGCCCGGAACGCCGTGGGCGTCGATGGCCATGGCATCGATCAGCCGAAGCTGCGCGGCCGCCTTCGCTTCGCGGCCGGAGAGGGCGCGAAGCGCGGCCAGCGCCGCCGGCCAGTTGTCGGGGCCACCGACTCCGGCCGCCACGAACGAGATGTGAAGCAGGGCGGAAGCGCCGTGGTCCCTGGCCGCGGCAAGTCCCAGCAGCCGCCTCGCTTCGGCGAGATCGCGGCGGATAAGGTTGCCGGCGATCCGCCAGTGGACGAGCTCGAAGATCGCCTCGGTCTCGCCGGCCTCGGCCCCGGCGAGGAGCAGGCGCGCGGCTTCGGCGAAGCGCCGCTCCGCCAGCAGCCGGTCCACCTGGTCGATCGTCGGGGCTCGGGCCATGCCCGTCTCTAGGGTCCGCGTCCAAGACCGGCAATGGCCGGGATCTTCTCCGGCTTGCGGATATCCGGCCCGAAGGTTAGCTCAGCCGCCATGAAAACGGTCGGAAGCTACCATTCGGACGGTTACGCCCATCTCCAGGGTCTGATCCCGGTCGAGGTCGCCCAGGCTTTCGTCCAGCAGCTCAAGGCGGCGATCGGGTCCGCGCCGATCCCGGTCGACCGGGTTCCGGGCCACTCCAACCTGCTCGCGCGGCCCGCCTTCGAGGTCTACGGCCACCATTATCCGCCGATGCTCCATTTCCTCTGGGGTCTCACCCCGATCATGAGCGAGATCGTCGGGCGCGAGCTGCTGCCGACCTACGACTATCTTCGGATCTACCGCTCCGGCGATATCTGCCGGGTCCATTCCGACCGTTATTCGTGCGAGCACAGCCTGTCGCTGACGCTCGCCTACAGCGACGAGAGGATCTGGGACCTGCAGATCGAGACCGAGCGGAGCGAGCCTTCCGCCCGGGTCGATGCGGATTTCGGCGGCCGTCCCCATTCCTCGGTGGCCCTCGAGGTGGGCGACGCCCTGCTGTACCAGGGGGTCCATCACCGCCACGGGCGGACGGCGCCCAACCCGAACCGCTGGTCGGTGCACCTCTTCCTCCACTGGGTGGACCGCGAGGGGCCGTATCGGGACCATGCCTTCGATGGCCAGGCCGTGCCCGGCAAGGTCGACTTCAGCTTCGCCTGACCGGCGAGGGCGGGCCTGGCCCGCGCCCGTCATTCCGGCGGAGGCCGGACCGATCGAGCCATTCGACATGAGGTCCGGCTTTTCGCCCGGGTGACAGGCGCGCGGCGTCTTCGCGGTTAAAAAAAGGGGGGCCGGAACTTGCGTTCCGGCCCCCCTGGAGTTGGCTTGGTTTCTTATCAGAACTTGGCGACGATGCCCGCGTAGAAGTTACGCCCGCGGTTGTCGTAGATGCCCGAGCCGCCGCCGACGCCGGTCAGACCGAACGGAGGCATGCGATTGAACACGTTATCGATGCCCATGTAGAAGTTGAACTTCTCGGTGACGTCGATGCCGAGCCGGATGTCGTGATAGAAGACGGCCGGGTAGGTGATGATGTCCGCATAGTCGGCATTCTGCGGCGGCTGGCCGTTGATCGAGTTATAGTCCTCGTAGGTGTTGAGGTACTGCTCGCCGATCCAGCGAACCTGATAGCCGAGCGAATACTTGCCCGCCTTGATGCTGGCGTTGACGTTCACCTCGTCCTGCGGATCGGCCAGCTCCCTCATGAACGAGTTCGCGAAGGTCGGATCGGTCGGGTTGAGGAAGTTGCGGTTCCGAAGGACATGGGTCCAGGTTCCGCGAACGCTCGCCGTACCCCAGCTGAACTTCTTCCGGTAGGCGACCTCGGTGTCGACGCCGCGCCGCTCCAGGCTGGCGAAGTTGAGGGAGCCCGAGAAGAGCGAGTCCTCGAGGATCCGGAACGGCTCCTCGCCCTGCGGACCGCCGCTCGCGCCCGCCCGCTGGAACTGGTCGCAGAACGGATTCTGCAGAGTGGGCGAGTCGTAGCACTGGTTGACGATCGTCTGGGCGCCGACCGTCGCGATCACGTCGTTCACCGTGATGTCGTACCAGTCCACGGAGACCGAGAGACCCGGGACGAAGCGCGGAGTCAGGACGAAGCCGACCGTGTAGTTGTCCGAGCTTTCTTCCGTCAGGTTCGGGTTACCGCCCGTGACGAAGCTCAGCGACGATTGGTAGATGTAGTTGTATCCCGCAGGAGCGCCCGCCGCGGCGCAATTGGCCGCGCGGGTGGTCGAGCCCGTGCCGATGAAGTTGGCCGAGCACGGATCCGTGAAGGCCGGAGCGAAGTTCTGGCCCTGCGCGGAGAAGAGCTCGCTCAGGTTCGGAGCGCGGACGGCGCGGTTGTAGGAGCCGCGGAAGCGGATGTCCTGGATCGGCCGCCAGGTGACTTCGCCGCCGTAGGTCCAGACGGTGCCGGTCGCGCCCTTATAGTCGGAGACACGAGCCGAACCGGAGAGCGTCAGCTCCTCGAACAGCGGCATGTCCTTGAGCAGCGGGATGCTGATCTCGGCGAAGGCTTCCTTCACCTCGAACGACGGCGCCGTGAACGACGGGATGGCGTTGTAGAAGGCGTAGCCCGCCTGGGTCAGATCGTCGAGATCGTAGCGAAGAGTCTCGCGACGATATTCGGCGCCGACCGAGAAGGCCACCGGGCCGCC